>CAZHPJ010000158.1:0-6875 GCA_964534585.1 uncultured Sandaracinaceae bacterium
GATCACGAACCACCCACGGGGATAGCCAGGAAAAAGCTCTTCTTCCTTTGCTTCTGCTGTTGACATGGGTTCCTCTTGGCTTGGCTCGAGCGGCTGGCGCTCTAAGTGCTCGCCTGTTCGCGGGCAATTTCCTCCGCCCACGTGTAGTCTGGCTTTCCGCTCGGCATGCGCGAAACCATCTCGGTGATCGTGATCTGCCGCGGAATCTTGTACCCCGCGATGTGGTTGCGGCAGTGTTCCTTCACTTCCTCGAGCGAAAGCTGCTTGTTGTCGCGGGTGTTGAACACGGCAGCTACTTGGGAGCCGAACCGAGGGTCCGGAACAGCCACCACGAGTGCGTCGATGATCTCCGGATGAGCCTTGAGCGCTTCCTCCACCTCTTCGGGGAACACCTTCTCACCGCCGGTGTTGATGCACTTGCTGCCGCGGCCCAGGAAGGTGATGCGTCCGTCCTCCTCGATGGTGGCGAAGTCGCCAGGCACGACCCAGCGCTTGCCGTTGAACTCCTTGAAGCGCTCGGCGGTCTTTTCCGGGTCCTTGTAGTAGCCAAGGGGAAGCCGGCCGGAGCGAGCGACCAGGCCGATGTTGCCGGAACCCGGCTCGATCTGTTTACCCTCTTCGTCCAACACGGTGACGTCGTCGCCCATGTAGAAAGAGGGGCGGCCCTCGTGGCTGTCTTCATCCGTGGCGGCACGGCCGAGGTCCCCTGCCTCGCTGGTCCCGAAACTATTGATGATCATCACCTCGGGGAGAAGCGCTTCGATTTCCGCCTGGATGCTCGCCGAAAGGATTGCGCCCGCCGAGGCGATGACGGCCAGGTTCGACATATCGTAGT
Organism: uncultured Sandaracinaceae bacterium; assembly: GCA_964534585.1. Lineage (GTDB taxonomy): Bacteria > Myxococcota_A > Polyangia > Polyangiales > Houyiibacteriaceae > SG8-38. The sequence goes on from CAZHPJ010000158.1 coordinate 836, forward strand.
GGCCGGCCTTGAGCTCCTCGACCAGAGGGATCGCCATGGCGTCGCCCACGAGCGACAAAGTCGACAGTTCCTCCTCGGCTACGAGCGAGAGAATGCGCTTCGCATCGAAGCTCGGCCCGTGCTGAAGGACGAGCTTGCCGCCGGTCAGGTGACAAATCCATTGCGTCCACTGCGCGGAGCCGTGAATGAAGGGTGCACAAGGGAGCATGCTCACCGTGTACCAACCCTCTTTGACCTGCTCGATCAGCTGCTCGGGTGATTCGACCGGGTCCCCGCCTGGCGACCCACCCTGGAGCCCGGTAAAGAAAAGATCCTCGTGGCGCCACATGACGCCCTTGGGCATCCCCGTCGTGCCACCGGTGTAGACGATGTACAGGTCGTCACCGGACCGCGATCCGAAGTCGCGCTCTTCTGAGCTCTGCGACATCGCGGCCTCGTACTCGATCGACTCCTGGTCGGAGACCGCATCCGCACCGTCGTCGATCACGATGAGGGCCTGAAGCGGGTCGAGGCCTTGCATCGCCTCATTGATGACGGGAAGAAACCGTCGCTGGGTGACGAGGCCCTTGAGGTCGGCGTTCTCGATCATGTAGCGCACTTCGGGCCCCACGAAGCGGTAGTTCACATTGATACCGACGGCGCGGATCTTGAAGAGCGCCAAAATCGCTTCCACGAACTCGTGACCGTTGAACAGATGAAGCCCGATGTGATCGCCGGCTCCGATGCCGCGCGACTGCAAATAGTGCGCGAGCCGATTCGCGCGATTGTCGAGGTCCGAGTAAGTGTGGTGTACGTCGCCCGAGGCGAGGGCAATATTGTCGGGAACGGTGTCCGCGATGGCTTCGTACAGATCTGCCAGGTTGTATTCCATCGTCTCTTCCGGTCAGCGTTCCGAGCTCACGATCCACATCGCGAAGAACTGCGAGCCGCCTCCATACGCATGGCCGAGAGCGACCTTGGCGCCCTCGACCTGGTGTTGTTCCGCTGTGCCGCGTACCTGACGCGCTGCTTCCGCGAACCGGAGCATACCACTGGCACCGATCGGATTGGTGCACATGACGCCGCCGGACATGTTGAACGGCATCTCGCCGCCGATCTTGGTCTTGCCCTCCATCGTCATCCTCCAGCCCTCGCCTTCTTCGGCGAAGCCTAGATTCTCGAGCCACATCGGCTCGAACCACGAGAACGGCACGTACACTTCGGCGCAGTCGATCTCTTTGAGGGGATCGCGGATGCCTGCCTCTTCGTAGACGTCCTTCGCGCACAGTTTGCCAGCGCCGGGGCTCACCTGGTCGCGCCCCGCGAAGAAGGTGCACTCGGTTCGCACCGATGTCCCCTTGACCCATGCGGGGTTCTTCACGCGGCCGGCGTGCTTCTCGTTGGCGAGCACCATCGCCACAGCGCCATCGGAGGATGGACAAGTCTCTGAGTAGCGAATCGGATCCCACAGCATCGGCGAGGCTTTGACCTGTTCGAGCGTCTGATTGAGATGGAGATGCGCGTTGGGGTTGAGCAATCCGTGCTGACGATCCTTGACGGCCACCATGCAACCGGTGTCCGGGTGCGCCTCTGACCGACGGATGTAGGAGCGGATGAGTGGCGCGAAGTAACCACCCGCGCCCGCGACGAGCTGCGGCTGAAACGGAAGCGTAGGCGACAGCGCCCACATGGCATTGGCCTCGCTCTGCTTCTCGAAGGCGAGTGTGAGCACCTTCTCGTGCACCCCACCCTGGACCAGGTGAGACGCCACCACAGCGGTCGAGCCGCCGACGGAACCGGCGGTGTGTACGCGGAAGATCGGCTTGCCGGCTGCACCGAGCGCGTCCGAGAGCCAAAGCTCCGGCATCATGACGCCTTCGAACATGTCGGGCGCCGTGCCGATGACGATGGAATCGATGTCCTTCCAGGTCATGTCCGCGTCTTGCAATGCGCGAATCGCAGCGTCTCGGACCAGGCCCGGAATCGATAGATCGCGCCGGCTCTCCTGGTGCTTGGTCTGACCGATCCCGATGACTGCGCACTGCTCAGCCATTATTCGCCCTCCAGGACGGCAACGAGGTTGTGTTGAAGACAGACACCGTTCGTCGTGTGTGCGACGGCTCGGTCGGCATCTCCTGAGAGCACGCGGTTCGCTGCTTCGCCGAATCGAATCAGACCTGCAGTCATGAGCGAGTTGGCAGCCAGCGCCCCGCCCGACGGGTTCACGCTGACGTCATCGCCGAGCCCCATCGCCTCTCGCAAGATGATCTCCTGATGCGCGAAGGGCGCGTGAAGCTCGGCCACGTCGACCTCACCTTTGCTGAGGCCAGCATTCTCAGCGGCAAGCTTCGTAGATGGTGAGGTCGTGAGGTCGCGCTGACCGAGCGCATGCGGCTCGGTTCGATGATCGAATCCGCGAATCCAGGCGGGCCGCTTCACGAGCTTCTTCGCGGCATCTCCAGCCGCGAGCACGATGGCCGCCGCCGAGTCGGACAACGGGGGGCAAAAACTCTTGCGCAGCGGCGAGCTGATATACGGCTCCTGGAGCATCTCATCGACACTGAAATCGCCCTTGATGTGCGCGTTGGGGTTGTCGATCGCATTCTTTCGATTGCGGGAGACGACTTCCGCGAAATCGCGCTCGGTTGCCTTGTGCGCGTCGATCATGGCCTGCGCCTGGAGCGCAGCTGCGCTGATCGAGTCGAGCCCGAGCGGCTGCACGTAGTAGGGATCGTTCTGCAGGTTCAAGATTTGGGGCACCGGGCCGAGTGAGCTCTTTCCGAAAGAGAACACCAGGGCGGTATCGATATCGCCATGCATGAGCCGCACCCAAGCCTCGTAAAGCGCAAATGCTCCATCCATCTCGACGTGTGACTCGCGGATCGGGGGCCAGGCCTTGAGGCCGTCAACCGCGGCCACGAACGAAAACGGACGCCCCGGTAGGTAGTCGGTGCTTCCCGAGCACGTGAAACCGATGTCGTCCTGTGTCAGAGCAACCTGCTGCATCGCGTCCGAGGTGACGGGCTGAACGAGCTCGGATTCGTCGGCTGCCTCGATCGCCTTCACCGACGGGAGCTGCGAGAAAGAAACGATTGCAACGTCGCGCACTACAGATGCTCCTTGTAGCTATCGAACGGAGCATCCGGCTCACCGGTTGGCTCGAAGTAGAGAATGTTCTCGAGCGAAGTCTCCCATTCGTCCTTGGGCTTCCACTTCGCCTTCACGCGCATGCCCATCCGAATCTCGTCGTGAGGGACGCCGCTGATCAAATGATAGATGGGAATGTCCGCGCCATCGAGCACGATTGCGCCGAAGCAATACGGGGGGGTGAGCTTCTGCCCTTCGAACGGAATGCGAATGATCGTAAAGGTCGTGAGCACACCCTCGTCGGCCACTTCGACGTATTCGCTCGTCGGGTTGCCCGTCGTGGGATCGGCTCCACGCGGCGGCACGTACACCTTGCCAGCCTCCGGATCCCGGCCCCCGATGAGCTTGCCCTCCTGTAAGCCACGCAGGTATGCGGTGTAGTGCTTTCCGGGGTTCACCTCGTACTCGAGGTGTACGGGCCCAGGTAGGAACGTGGACATCGGCTCGAAGCACGCGATGTCGCGAATCGTGCCGTTCTTCTCGTCGGCCCAGCGCAGACGTACCCGCATCCCCGTCTTCATTCGCTTGGCTTTCCCCGCGTCGACCGCGTGCAGCATCGCGTTGTCGGCGCCATCGATTTGAATGAGCGCCCAAGCGAACGGGCGATCAAACGGGTGCCCCTTGCGGGGCTCTTGCACCCATGACCAAGACTTCACCGTGCCGGACGGACGCAACGGGACGAACTCGCCCGTCGTGGGTTCACCCTCCTCGTCGTATTCGAGAGGTGGGCAAAGCACACGACCGTCGGCCGTCTTGACGCCTTCGAGCAGCTCATAGCGAAGGCTTTCCAAGAAGCGGCCGACCACCGGTCCGGTGCTCCGGGTGTACGTGTATTCGAGCACGTACGGAGCCGAAAGAATCTCGCTCATGAGTGTGGTCCGCCTGGTTATGGGCGACTAGCCCTGGGGGAAGAACTTCTGCATCTTCTGGGCGAGAGCGATGTTGCCCTTCACCTTGAGCTTGCGGGTGAGAAACGCCTTGCGGCCATCGAGGTCCCCATTGGCCATCTCGATGAACTTCGCGGCGTCCATCATGACGTTGAGCGTCGGCTTCTCGACGCCGCCGGTCTGGACGCCCTGGAACTGGCCGTCTTCGATCGTGATGGTCCACTCGCCACCACCGTCGCCGGCCAGGGTGTACTGGATCGTGGCGCTCACGCCCTTGGCCTGCTCAGGCTCGAAGCGATCGGCGAGGGTGTCGAAATACTCTGCTGTGTTGGCTACTTTGGCCATGTGCACCTCCCGGTTCCGGGTAGAAAAAGGGTCATCAAGAGTGAAACGTGTTCTATTTTGCCCGGCCCTCCCCGTCAAGCCGCCATCTCGCTCAGGAGCAAAAACGCTTTAGAAAACGCGATCTGGTCGCTGGAGGACTAACTGGCCGTGGCGGGAGGGGCGATGGAGCCGACCACGTGCAGTCCGGCAACGCATTCATCACCGACACGGCGGGCCCAAATCACCCGCGCGCGCTTGAAGATCACGCGCCCGGTGTGGGTCGTGATGCGCAAGTCACATAGCGTGCCGGTTGAAAGCCAACCCTCGAGCGAGAGCTGAAGGCCGGTCGCGCTCACGTCGAGAACAGCCGCGGCAGTGCGAATCGGGGCCAGAATTTCGACCTGTGCGTCGGAAGCCCAACGGGCGGCACGACGCCGTTCGCCTGCTCGGACCGCCGGGCGAATCTCCGAGTGCTTACGCATGAGAGGTGGTGGAATCGAACTTGGCTTTGGAGGCTTAGAGCTCATACCCGGCGTAGGCTCCCATGATGCCCACCCCTGTGAGGTATGTCGACTAAGTCACGAACCCCCTGCCGCATGCCAGGTATGCCACACGAATCGATGCTCAGGCAGGGGTTCACTCCCCGAAAAAGGACTCAGCCGAGCCGCTCGATGATGGTGACGTTTGCCTGACCGCCCCCCTCGCACATGGTCTGCAGGCCGTATCGCCCACCGGTGCGCTCGAGCTCGTGCAGGAGCGTCGTCATGAGCTTGGCCCCCGTTGCGCCAAGAGGGTGGCCGAGGGCGATTGCCCCACCGTTGACGTTCACCTTGTTGAGGTCGGCTCCGAGCTCCTTCGCCCATGCACAGACGACTGGCGCGAATGCCTCGTTGATCTCGATCAGGTCGATGTCGTCGAGACTCATGCCCGACTTCTTCATCGCGTACTGCGTTGCGGGAATCGGAGCGGAGAGCATGCGGATCGGGTCCTCACCGCGAACGCTCAAGTGATGGATGCGCGCACGCGGCGTGAGATTATGCTCCTTGAGCGCCTTCTCGGAGACGACGAGAAGCGCGGCGGACCCGTCTGAAATCTGGCTCGCCACTGCAGCCGTGAGGCGCCCGCCTTCCATGAGAATCGGCAACGCCGCCATCTTTTCGAGGGTCGTATCGGCGCGAGGACCTTCGTCGGCCGTGACATCGCCAAAGGGAATGATCTCGCGATCGAAGCGGCCTTCCTTCTGGGCCTGCAGCGCGCGACGGTGGCTTTCGAGCGCGAACCTCTCGAGCTCCTCACGGGATAGATCCCAGTTCTTGGCGATCATCTCGGCGCCGTAGAACTGATTGACCGGCTTGTCACCGTAGCGCTCGGTCCAGCCGACCGAGCCGGAGAACGGATCAGAAATGCCGAACTCCTTGCCGGCGATCATCGAGGCGCCTATCGGGATCATGCTCATGTTCTGAACGCCGCCCGCGACGACGACGTCCTGCGTGCCGCTCATCACACCCTGCGCGGCGAAGTGAACCGCTTGCTGCGAAGAACCGCACTGGCGGTCGATCGTCACACCGGGAACGTGCTCCGGATAACCAGCCGCCAACCAGCAGGTGCGGGCGATGTCGCCTGCCTGGGTTGCGACCGAATCCACACAGCCGAAAACCACGTCCTCGACCACACCGGGGTCAATGCCGGCTCGATCGATCAGC
>CAZHPJ010000159.1:0-6875 GCA_964534585.1 uncultured Sandaracinaceae bacterium
CCACACGGCGAGCATCACGACCGGGACCGCGACGGCGAAGCCGATCTTCTTGTTGAAGGGAATACCGGCCCATGCGAGGCCTTCGTAGAGGTAGCCGAGCAGGCCCATCAAGTAATAGGTGATCGCGACAATCGAGATGCCCTCGACCGCTTGTTGCAGGCGAAGTTGTATCTCGCTGCGGCGGTTCATCGAAGCCAACAGCTCCCGATTCTGACCTTGAATCGCTAGCTCGACGCGGGTGCGAAGCAGGTCGCTGGTATGGGCTATCCGGCTCGACAGCCCCTCCAGCCGATCGCGCACGGCGTTGCAAGTGCGAATACCAGGGGCCAATCGTCGTTCGATGAAGACCTTCACCGGCTGAAGACCTGGAATCTTCTCTTCACCGAGCTCCTGGATTCGTTCGTTGACGAGGTTGTAGTACGCGTTCGTTGCGGCGAATCGGTACGTGGTGTCGGAGCGGTGGCGTTCGACGCGGGCCGCAAGACCCGAAAGCTCATCGAGCAAGGCCTGCTGATCGGCTTTACCTTCCGGGTGCGCGAGCTCTTGGTTGATGCGTGCCAGCTCGGCTTCCATGGCGGTCACTTCGGGCGTGATGTTGCGTGCCACCGGAAGCGCCAGCAGGGCCATCAAGCGATAGGTCTCGACCTCGAGTACCCGCTGCACCAACCGCCCTGCCTGAAGTGGCGTCAGATCCCGAGCCTGAAGCACGATCCGCCCGAACCCATCCGAGTGCAGACGGAAGCTACTGTAGAGGTACGCCGTCCCCTGCCGCACCACCCCTCCCCGAAGTGGCTGCTTCTCGAAGTACCGGTCGAGGTCGCCCGGGTCGAGCGTCCCATCGGCGCAGCTGAAGGCCAGGTGTAGCGCAGTCGTGGCCCGGCCTGGCATCTCGGCCAGCCAGTCGCCGGGAATGTGCGTGAGTGCGGCGGGTTGCCGCAGCGGGTTTCCGGAGGCCCCACGAATGAACGTGTAAGTCGAGAACTCCGTATGCTTTTCCCACCGAAGCTCGAAACCATCAAAAGTTTGATAGCAGCACGAAGCGCCGTCGACAGGCGGGTCAGCGTTGAAGCGAGCGCACAGCGCAGCGAGATGCGCATGCTCGGCCTCGCGCTCTTCTGACCCAATTTGCACAGCAACGTGCGTGATGGTGCAAGGCGTTTCCACGAGAGGAGAGGGACGGCTGTGAAGCTCTTCATAGAGCTCAGCACGCCACGGATGAACCTCGATCGGACTCGTCACGGTTCGCATCTTCGGGGGGATCGCGCCCCTGGGTCAACTGGCCCCCTTTTACTCCGCCGCTGCCGGCCTCGTATTCGCTCTCGGCTGTGGCTGCGGCAACACGATCCTAAACGCCGTCCGCCCTGGCTCGCTATCCACCGAAACGCTCCCTCCGTGGTCCTCCACGATGCTTTGGACGATCGCCAGGCCCAAACCCGTACCGCCCTGCTTACCATGCGTAGTGAAGGACTCGAACAAGCGCTCGCGGATCTCCTCCGAGACGCCCGGACCGTCGTCGGAGAAGGTCAGCGCGAGATCCCCATTTTCGGAGCGGTCGACCTCCAACCGGCAGACGCCGCCGCCCTCGCCGATGGCCTCGGCCGCGTTGCGCGCGAGGTTGTGGAACACACGCTGCATTTTTTCTTCGTCGAAGTGCGCCACACCGCGGTCGTGGAGTGCGACCTCGAGGCGGATGCCTTGTTCGGCTAGCTCGGGTTTGAGCTGCTCGGCGAGATCTTCGAAGAAGGTGTGGAGATATACGCGCCGGATGAGGATGCGCCGCTCGCCCTTCGCGAAAGCTAGCGTCTCACCCATCATCGTCTTGAGGAGTTGAACCTGGCGACGGATCGAAGCGGCCGCCTCTCGGCGCTTGTCCTCGCTTCCCTCTTGGACGAGTAGCTGCGTGTAGCCTGAGATCACCGTCAGCGGAGTCTTCAAATCATGGAGCATGCTCGACAGGAAGCGCCCGAGGGTCGCCAGGCGCTCCTCTCGAGCCTTTTGGGCTCGGGACTGGGCCTGCGCGATGGCCGTCGATAGGTGGCCGGCAATGACCGTCGCCATTTTGAGGTCGTCATCGATGAACGGAGCCCGTCCGCCGGACTTGTTCAGGAGCTGCAAAGCCCCCGCCCCTTCGTCCCAGCGGAGCGGCACACACAACACTGACTTCGGATGATAGCCAACCTCGTCTGAAATGTGCGTCGAGTGCCTCGGGTCCTCGTCAGCCCGATTGACGATCTGCGGGCGACCGTTCTCGGCAACCCAGCCGGAGATTCCCTGTCCGGCCTTGATCTTCATCTTCTTGACGCGGTTGGGCTCACCGCCCACGGCAGCGCGAAACGTCAGGTCGCCCGTGTCCTCGTCTGCGAGGAGGATCGACGCCGCCTCAGCATCGGTCGCGCGCATCGTGCGAGCGAGCACACCGGCCAAGAGGTCATCGAGCTCCATCGCGCTTGCCGCGACCTGGGTGATCTCGAACAGCACGTCCAGCTCGCGAATCTTCTTCTCGAGTTGTTCTTTCGTTTCGAGTAGCTCGATGTTTTTGCCGACCACGGAGAGAAAGAGCTTCGAGTTCTCGATCGACACCGCTGCATGACTAGCCAGCGCGGTCAGCAGAGCCTCGTCTGCGACCGTGAAGTGCCCCTCGTGCTTGTTGAGCACCTGAACCACGCCAATGGTGCGGCCGTGCTGGTTCTTCATGGGCACGCATAGCGTCGAGCGCGTACGGTACCCCGTTGCGCGGTCCCATTCGGCGTCGAAGCGGACGTCCTGGTAGGCATCCTTGATGTTGAGGGGCTTACCCGTGCTGGCGACCGCTCCTGCCAGCCCCTCGCCTGGCTTGAGCCGAATTTCGCGGACCTCCTCTCCCTGGATCACCTTGGACCAGAGCTCGTCGGTTTCCTCGTCCAGGAGATACAGGGTCGAGCGATCGGCTTCCATGACCTCGGAGATCCGATCCAGAATCATTTCGAGCAACTCGCCGAGGTCGAGGGTCGAGCCCAATGCCGAGCTGATGTCCTGCAGCGCCCGCAGCTTGGCCCTCTCACGATCTACGACACTCTGCAGCCGTAGCGTCTCCTGGCTGTCTCGGTCGCCGTCTGAAGCCATCCTGAGATCGATACTCCCCCGAACCCGGGCTAAGAAGCAACGACCTTGGCGGCGGGTCTATTCCCCCTGGCGCAATTCCGCGCGATCTCCCATCCGAACGGCTCTGGTGGCTCGCTCGAGCAGGATGGCGGTCGTTTGGGGCTGCACGTTGACAGCCCGTCCGATTGCCACGACCTCCCAGGGATAGTGCTCAGGCTCTTTTGGCAAGGGCACCGTCGTCTCGATCTCGCGGCCGATCTTCCCCTCGGCACTCCGTCGCCATTCGTCGCCCTGGCGGACGATGTAGAAACGATTACCCACGACGACGCCCTGCTCTGCGCCGACGTCGACGAACACGATCTGGTTGGTCGAGGGCAGCTTTCGAGGATAGAGGCTCGCGATGATCGTGGCGCGAATCGAATGCTCGGCAGGGACGACGTCGACCCAGTGGAACTCGTGCTCGAGCGGCGTAAGCCGAAAGCCTCGCTCCAGGCCCTCGATGGTGTTGACCACCAGCGCCCGGCCTACCTGTCTCTGTTCGTCGTAGTCTTGGAGCTTCAGCTGGCCGAGGAGACGCACCAGCGTCCCTTTCTCCCACTCCTCACGTTCGCTCTTCCGCATCGTTCGAAAGACTGTGTACACGCGGCCGACCTCCGGCTCGACGTCTTTGTTGAAACGGACGTACACCACGTCGGTGTCGGTCATCATCATGTGCTCTGCGTTCGCGCCGATGATGTACCCGGAGTCTGTCAGCGCATCCTTGTTGAGAAAGCCATACTCGGACATGTACACGGCACGGTTCCCCCCGTGATGCATCTTCGAGCGCGCGAAACCACGCGGCGCTGTCTTCACCACCCCGTCATCGCCCGGGCGAAGCCGAACCTCGGCGTCCGGGTAGATCCAATGAGGGTTCGTGATGTCGGGATTGTAGGACCAGACCCGCGGCCACTCGTACGGATCGCCGTAATAGGTCTCCGTGATGTCCCAAAGCGTGTCGCCATCTTTGACGGTGTGCGTTTGAGGCATGTCCGCGGGGACCTCCACTTTGGCCTTCTCGGCCCCTTGCTCCTCGCGGGCCTCGTCGGCCTGCGCGATTGCCGTGCCCGCTATCAGTACGGCCACCATGCTCGTCCATCCCACCAGCTTCATGATGCATCCTCCCGCAGCGCCAACCGCGCGGCCGCGGTATCCGGGAACTGCTCCCTAACCTTGTCGAAGTAAGCCTGAGCGCCTGCGGTATCACCACGCCTCAGATAGATTTGCCCAATGCGGTACAGCGCGTCCGGGGCCTTGTTGCCCCAGGGATACAGCTTTTCGATGCGTTCGAAGTACCGCAGCGCCCGATCATACTCGTGGCGCAAATAGTGAATCTCGCCGCACCAAAACAACGCGTTGTCCGTGTACGGATGACTCGGATGTGCCGACGAGAACGCCTCGAGCTCGACCAGTGCGTCTTGGAATTTCTGCTCCCGGATCAGGCTCAGGCCTCTACGGTAGCCCTCGACGCTGACCTCACTGCGCTGGGCCGCCTGTGTGCGTTGAGGCTCGACGAACGCCGGAAGGTCTGGGACGTCCGCCGTGATCGGTAATCGCTCATCGACGACCTTGCCATCGAGTCGAAGCACCGGCTGCAGGTCGAGCTTTCCACGCTCGTCCTTTTTTGCCCAGGGAAGCCCATCGCCGCCCGCTACCTTGCTGGAGAATCTCGGCTCGAAGTCCGTGTCCGCCTTCAGCTCCTGCACCTCTGCGCGTGCCAAGGCGAGCTGGCCACGCAGCGTTCGGAGCTCCTGTTCCTGCTCCTCGTTTTGCATGCGAAGTGCCGTGAGCTCGGCGTTGCGGGTAGCCTCGTCGGACGCATCGCGAGCCTGTGAATGCACTCCCACCGAGCTGCACCCGATCAGTGTCGATACACCAGCCACTGCGAAGAGCGTCTTCACGGCATAACCCCGCATCTGAAGCGTAGGTAACCCGGCGGACTCGCGTCAAAAAAGGCGTACCCTACTGCCAGGTGCCAAGTGCCCGAAATCGCTGATATCGCTGGGCGACTAGCTGATCGCCAGAAAGCCCGCGCAAGCCCTCGAGATGGTGCCTCAGCCGCTCTCTGAGGGACTCGGCGGCGGTCTCGGGTCTGCGATGGGCCCCTCCCGCCGGCTCGGATACCACTTCGTCGACGACGCCAAAGCGTTTGGCGTCGCTCGCCAACAGCCGAAGCTGCTCGGCGGCTTCCGCGCCGCGGGTCCCGTCTCGCCAGAGGATCGATGCGCAACCCTCGGGTGTGATCACGCTGTAGGTGGCGTACTCGAACATGAGCACCTTATTGGCAACCCCGATGGCCAGCGCGCCGCCGGAGCCGCCCTCGCCGAGCACCGTGCACACGACCGGGACCCGCAGCCCGCTCATCACCTCGATGGCTCGGCCGATAGCCTCCGCCTGGCCCCTCTGTTCCGCTTCGAGCCCGGGATAGGCGCCAGGGGTATCGATGAAGGTGAGGATCGGCCGCCCCGCTCGCTCGGCCAACTTCATGACGCGGATCGCCTTCCGATAACCCTCGGGATGAGCCATGCCGAAGTTGCGGTGCGCTTTGTCGCGGGCTGTTCGGCCTTTCTGATGGCCGATGATCGCAACGATCTCACCGTCGAAGCGCGCGAAGCCAGAAATGATCGCAGGGTCGTCTCTGAAGACCCGGTCTCCGTGGAGCTCAACGAAGTCCTCGAAAAGGAGCGCTAGGTAGTCTCGGAGATACGGCCGGTCCGGATGCCGGCTCAGCTGGACCTTCTTCCAAACGTCGAGGTCCGCGTAAAGCTCACGCTGCAGATCCTCCACTTGACCTTGCAGCGTCTCGATTTGGATGCTGATGGCGTCGGCCTCCGGGGCACCAGCTTCGGTCAGCTCCTTGAGCGCCTCGATCCGCTCCTCCAGCTCGACCAGCGGGGCTTCAAAGTCCAGGTGGGCCATCTAGCATGTTGCTTCGCATATCCTCGGAGGGCGGCAAGCCCGGCCCCGGCTACTCTCGATCAGCGTGGCCGAGCAGCTCGAAAACCTGAATGGGCTGGGCTTTGCCCTTCACCCGCTCCGCCGGGAGCTCCTTCAGCTCGAAGCGGCCGTCCAGCTTGCTGAGGGTCCATTCGCTGATCAGGGTCTGTCCGGGCTTGGCCAGAGAGCACAGCCGGGAGCCGGTATTCACGGGGTCGCCGATGACAGTGTACTCGAGTGCTTGGCTGCTTCCGATATAACCTGCAACCACCTCTCCCGTATTGATGCCGATTCCGATCTCGAACGGCGGCAGCCCATAGGCTTCGTGTCGCGTGTTTATGTCGACGAGCGCTGCTTGCATTTCGAGGGCCGCCTGAACCGCGCGAATCGGATCGTCGTGATGTGAGACCGGCGATCCAAAGAGGACCATCATCTCGTCGCCGATGAACTTGTCGAGCGTCCCTTCGTACCGGAACACGATCTCGACCATGCGCTCGAAGTATTCGTTGAGCGCGTCGACCACGGTCTGGGGCTCGGAGGACTCGCTGATGCTGGTGAAGCCGCGAATGTCGGCGAACAGGATCGTCGTCTCGCGAAGCTCGCCGCCTTTCTTCACTTCGAGCTGTCCGGAAAGCACCTGCTCGGCGATGGCAGGCGACAGCAGGCGCCGGAAACGCTCGCGGGTGACCGCTTCCTGCTCGAGCTTTTTCGCGAACAAGGTGTTCTGGATGGCCACGGCGGCCTGGCTGGCGACGGTTTCGAACAGCGCGAGATCCTTTTCCGTAAACGCATGCGCAGCGAGCCTGGAGTCGATAATCATC
>CAZHPJ010000160.1:0-6869 GCA_964534585.1 uncultured Sandaracinaceae bacterium
AAAAGGTCGGTTCCGACACGCTTCTTGCCCGGATCGTCACCATGGTCGCCGAAGCACAGCGCAGCCGCGCGCCGATCCAGAAACTTGCCGATGTGGTGTCCGGCTACTTCGTCCCCGTCGTCATCGGGGTCGCAGTGGTGACCTTCGGCGTCTGGAGCACGGTCGGTCCCGAGCCGCGCATGGCACATGCGCTCATCAATGCTGTTGCCGTTCTGATCATTGCGTGCCCGTGCGCGCTTGGTCTCGCCACACCGATGTCCATCATGGTTGCGATGGGGAAAGGCGCCAGCGTTGGCGTCCTCTTCAAAGACGCCGAGGCGGTTGAAGTGTTGAGAAAGGTGGACACCATCGTCGTCGACAAGACGGGAACGCTGACGGCGGGCAGACCGCAGCTCGTCACCGTAGAGGCCGGCCCCGGCTTTGATGCGGCCCAGCTGCTCAGCGCCGCAGCAAGCCTGGAGCGTGGAAGCGAGCATCCGCTTGCCGAAGCCATCGTAGCTGGTGCCGTCGAACGCGGAGTTTCCATACCGCAATCCGAGTCGTTCCAGTCCATCACCGGACAAGGTGTGACCGGCCGCGTGGAGGGCCACGAGGTGGCGCTCGGCAATCGCAAGCTACTCGAAGGGCTGGGGGCGTCTGCGGGCGCGTTGGTGGATCGCGCCAACGAGCTTCGTGCCGGTGGGCAGACCGTCATGTTTGTCGTCATCGATGGCGAGGTCACCGGAATCCTCGGCGTAGCCGATCCCATCAAGGAAGGAACCCCGGCTGCCATCGCCGCGCTTCACGCGGAGGGCGTCCGTGTCGTCATGCTCACGGGCGACAACCGCAAGACGGCCGATGCGGTGGCCGCGACCCTGTCGATCGACGATGTCATCGCCGAAGTCATGCCTGACGAAAAGGCATCCGCGATCAAGCGCTTGCAGGACAGCGGCCACGTCGTCGCCATGGCCGGGGACGGCATCAACGACGCGCCGGCCTTGGCGCAGGCTCACGTGGGCATTGCCATGGGCACGGGCACGGACGTCGCGATGGAAAGCGCGGGGGTGACCCTGGTCAAGGGCGACCTTCGCGGCATCATACGCGCGCGCAAGCTCAGCCGGGCAACGATGGCCAACATCAAACAAAATCTATTTTTTGCGTTCGTCTACAACAGTCTAGGAGTGCCAGTTGCCGCGGGGGTTCTCTATCCGGTCTTCGGTCTTCTGCTCAGCCCCGTCATCGCGGCGGCGGCAATGAGCTTCAGCTCCGTGTCGGTCATCGCAAACTCATTGCGGCTTCGACGCTTGGAGATCTGAGGCCACTACCCGGCGGGGACGGCGAAGACCGTCACGAACGCCAAAACGACCGCGACCAGCGAGATCCAAATCTTCCTCCGCGCGACAGGACAGATCGTCAGGGCCACCAGGCATTGAAGCAGGTAATAGAGCGCGAATGCGCGCGACGCCCAGGCGATCACCGTGAGTGTATCTCCGCCCCAGGCAAGCACGGTAGCGCCGATCCCTATCCCCAGGTATGCCCCGGTGGCGCTCAAACGACCCCGGCTGACCTCTTCCGCGCTTCCAACGGCGGCGACCGTATCGGCTACAGCGGCCGAGAATTGACTCATGGTAGCGGCGAGCACCAACGGAATCGGTAGCAGGACTGAAGCCGTCATGCTCAGGTCGAATAGGCTGTTGGCGTCGTAGCGCCCCTGCAAGCTTGCGACGAGTGGCGTCCCGAGGGCAACGAACGACAGATAGACGACCGCCGCGATGATCTGCGACCACCACGAGGCTCGCACGCGGGTGGGGGCGTCGTACCTGCCCCCGGTATATCGGGTGGTCTCGAACCCTTGGACGATGATGAGCGCCCCGGCAACGATGGTGGCGATTTCCCACGGGGTTCGCTCCGGCGTGAGCGGCAGCACGAGCCCTGTCGCGGAGCCCGCGGCCAGAATGTCGTATCGAGCGAAGCCCAGGAGCAGAAGGACGACGATCAGCAGGGTAACGTAAAGGGCGTACTTCTCTAGGGCTTCGAGTCGCTTGAGGCCACCGGCGGTGCCTAGCAGCATGATGCAGCCAATGGCCACCGTGACGAGCACGCTCTTATTGAACGCGGTGTCAGCTTCGAAAGGCCTCAGCACGAAGGCCGCCAGGATGTGCAGGTAGAGACAGATCGAAAGGACATACGCGAATATCAAAGCGTAGTTCGATGTTTGCTCCAGTAAGACGGCTAGGCGGGGAGGGTCCTTCGCGAGTGCCGGCTCGACGATGGTGATGTTGTGTCGAATGACGCCGCCCACGCCGTGGGCCAGCAGGAGCACTGCCGCTATCGCAACTACGGAGTAGGGCCCCACGGCGCTGGCGAGCACGGGCAATACCACCAGAAAGCCGCTGCCAAAGATCGAGGCGAGCGGGGTGACGGTGGCTTGGAATAGGTTGCCCAAGAACCTGATCTCAACCGTTCGCAGACTCCGGGCTAGCCTCGGGCTTCGGGGCTCGCGTCCACTTGCGTCGTTCGATCAACTCGAATGCCACGGGGATCACGAACAGTGTGAGCACAGTGGCCGATGCCATTCCACCGATCATGGGCGCGGCGATGCGCTTCATGACCGATGCACCACTGCCCACGCTCCACATGATGGGTATCAGGCCGCCGACGATGGCGGCCACGGTCATCATCTTCGGTCTCACACGTTCGGCTGCGCCATGGATGATCGCTGCGCGCAAAGTCTCTTCAGTGCGTTTTTCACCAGAGTCACGTGCGGCCTGGAGCGCGTGGTGGAGATAGACGAGCATCACCACGCCGGTCTCCGCCGACACGCCAGCGAGCGCAATGAATCCGACACCCACTGCAACGCTCAGGTCGTAGCTTAGCAGCCACAACAACCAGAAGCCCCCGGTGAGCGCCAACGGAAGCAGGAGCATGATCAGCAAAGAGTCGGAAAGCGTTCTGAAATTCAGATAGAGAAGCAAGAACACGATCATCAGAGTTACAGGAAGGATCAGCTTGAGCCGTTGCGCGGCGCGTTCCATGTATTCGAACTGCCCGCTCCAGATGAGTCTATATCCGGGCGGCATCTGTATCTCGCGCGCGATCACCTCCTTGGCGCGCTCCACATAGCCTCCGATGTCGCTGCCCGTGATATCCACGTAGATCCAGGCCGTGGGACGAGAGCCCTCAGACTTGATCACCGGAGGCCCTTTCACGAAGCTCAAGGTCGCTAGCTCTCCCAACGGAACGTGATGTCCCAGGGGCGAGTAGACGAGGACGCCGCGCATTTGCTCGAGCGACTCGCGAAAGTCTCTTGGGTAGCGGACGTTGATGGGATAGCGTTCGAGCCCTTCCACGGTCTGACTCACATTCATGCCGCCAATCGCGGACATGATGACGGTTTGCACCTCATCGATGTCGATTCCGTAGCGGGCAATCGCGTCTCGATCGATATCGATATCGAGATAGTTGCCTCCAATCGCTCGCTCGGCATAGACCGACGCCGTACCCGGGATGTCCCGGAGGAGAGCCTCCATCTGTGCCCCGAGCTCAGCGAGCTTTTCTAGGTCTTCTCCCAGAAGCTTGATGCCGATAGGCGTCTTGATACCCGTAGACAACATGTCGATGCGTGTCTTGATCGGCATGGTCCACGCGTTCGTGACACCCGGAAATTGAATGGCTGCGTTGAGCTCCTTCACGAGCTTTTCGGGAGTCATTCCTGGTCGCCACTCTTCTTGAGGCTTGAGCTTGACGAGCGTCTCCACCATGTTGAGTGGTGCAGGATCAGTTGCCGTTCTGGCTCGGCCAGCCTTGCCAAAGACATGGTCTACTTCGGGGAAGCTCTTTATGATGCGGTCGGTCTGCTGCAGCATCTGTTTGGCTGTCGTGATCGAAACACCTGGCAACATCGAGGGCATGTAGAGGAGATCGCCTTCGTAGAGCGGGGGCATGAACTCGGAGCCCAGCTGGCTAACAGGCCAAATCGTCACGGCAACCAGAAGCACCGCGGAAAACAGCATGGTCTTGGGATGTCGAAGTGCCCACTTCAGCGACGGTCGATAGACGAACAGGAGAGCCCGGTTCACTGGATTTGCGTTCTCGGGTATGATGCGCCCGCGAACGAAGTATCCCATGAGGATCGGGACGATCGTGATGCTGAGGATCGCACCAGCAATCATCGAATAGGTCTTGGTGTAGGCGAGCGGCTTGAAGAGGCGCCCCTCTTGTGCTTCGAGCGCAAACACTGGCAAGAATGAAAAGGCAATGATCAGGAGCGAGTAGAAGAGCGACGGCCCGACTTCCTTGGATGATCGGATCACGATATCCCATCGATCCTCGCCGGGATCTGCGTGCTCTATGTGTTTGTGCATGTTTTCGATCATGACGATCGAGGCATCGATCATTGCGCCTATCGCAATTGCGATTCCGCCGAGGCTCATGATGTCTGCCGAAAGCCCTTGAGCGCGCATGACGAGGAAGGCGAGCACGATTCCCGCTGGCAGCGTGAAGATCGCTACCAGCGCACTTCGGACATGCAGCAGAAACACGATGCAGATGATGGCCACGATGATGCACTCTTCGACGATCTTCTCTCCGAGGTTCTCGACCGCTGCCTCGATCAAGGTCGAGCGATCATACGCAGCCGTGATCGTCACTCCCTCGGGCAGGCTCTCTTCGAGCTCGGCGAGGCGCTCCTTGACGTTCTCGATGACCTTGAGGGCGTTCTCCCCAAAGCGCATGACAACGATCCCGCCCGCGACTTCTCCTTCGCCATCCCAGTCGGTGACGCCACGGCGCAGGTCTGGGCCTACAGCAACCTGCGCTACGTCCTGCAGGAGTATGGGAACATGGGAGGCGCTCACGCCCAGAGGAATTTTGCGAATGTCTTCCAGCGTCTTGATGTAACCCAGGCCGCGAACCATGAACTCCGTTTCGGCTAGCTCGATCACACGCCCACCAGCGTCGTTGTTGTTTCGCTGGATGGCTTTCTGCACGTGGGTGATCGGAATGTTGTAGGCCTGCAATTTCTGCGGGTCGACGGTGACCTGATACTGACGAACGTAGCCGCCGATGCTCGCCACCTCGGATACGCCAGGGACCTGCTGCAGCTCGTAGCGAAGAAACCAGTCCTGCATCGAACGCAGCTGCGCCAAGTCGTGTCGATCGCTTTGGAGGACGTACTCATACACCCACCCCACGCCGGTCGCGTCAGGACCTATTGCGGGGTTCACGTTCGCTGGAAGCTGACCTTGGACGTAGTTGAGGTACTCGAGCACTCGACTGCGCGCCCAATACATGTCCGTCCCATCCTCGAAGAGAATGTAGACGAAGGACAATCCGAAAAAGGAATACCCGCGCACGACCTTGGCGAACGGGACCGACAACATCGTGGTAGTCAGCGGGTAGGTCACCTGGTCTTCCACGATCTGAGGCGATTGACCTTCGAACTCCGTGAAAATGATCACTTGAACGTCCGACAGATCCGGAATCGCGTCGAGAGGCATCCCGCGCATCGCGAATACGCCAAGGGCCAATGCGATCACGGTGAGCATCGAGACGAGGAACCGGTTCTTGACCGAGCCCTCGATGATCTTATTCAGCATGATCTTTGTGCTCGGCGGGTGGTGCGGCCTGTTCGTCTGCTGCCGGGGGCTCGTCTGGTGTCGACGACTCCACGTTGCCGCCCAACATCTTCAGTGCCACTTCCTTTAGGCGGCTCTCACTATCGAGAAGGAACTGGGCGGACACCACGACGTCTTCTCCTTCTTTCAACCCGGAGAGCACTTGATAGTTGTCGTCGCCGCGGACCCCGAGCTTGAGCTCGCGTGGTTCGAATCGGCCGTCGCCGAGGGAAACGAAGGCGGTGTTCTTTTCGCCGCTGTGGATGACGGCCTCGGTCGGCACGAGCACCGACTCTTCGGCAACCCGCGTATGGAAGCGCACAGTCGCGAACATCCCGGGCTTGAGCAGCACGGCCGGGTTGGGCAAGATCAGGCGAACCTGAATCGTCCGCGTTTTGACCTCCAATGTGGGGTAAACATAGTCCACCTTGGCGGTTTGCATGCTGCCTGGCAGGTAGTCGAGCTCCACGGTCGCTTCCTGGCCAACCGTGATCCACGCGGCATCGGTCTCAAAGACATCGGCGAGCACCCAGAGCGCATCGAGATCGGCGATCCTGAAGAGGTTGCTTCCTTCTTTGACGTAGGTGCCTTCGAACGCCACCTTGCCGACGACGTAGCCGGTCGCCGGCGCGCGGATGACCACTCGTCTGCGGGGCGTGCCGCTTTTCGTGATCCCCCGAATGAACGAAGGGGGCACGTCGAACTGCAACAAACGATTGCGTGCTGACTCGAGCAGATGCTGGGAGTGGGGACCTTCGAGCTTACTCCTGACGATCTGGAGATACTCGTCCTGGCTTGCCCAGAGCTCCGGGCTGTACACCGCGAAAAGCGGGTCTCCCTTCTTCACGAACTGTCCGGTTTCAGCGACCCATAGCTTTTCGATCCAGCCGTCAAACTTCATGTTGACGTCCGAAACGCGGGTCTCATCCAGATCGACTCGACCCACGGCTCTTACGATGTGGATGAGCTTTCCGCGTCGGACTTTCTGTATCCGTACCCCCATTTTCTGAACGGTCGCGCCATCGACTAAGATCTCGTGCATGTTCGCGCCTGGGTCGCCCTCGTAGACAGGAACGAGATCCATGCCCATGCCATCTTTTCCAGGGTTCTGGGAAACCATTGAAGGGTCCATCGGCGAGCGGTAAAAAAGGACCTTTCGGCCGTCCGCGCTCGTCCCAGCACCCGCCTGTTCTGTTTCGCTCTTGCACGCGAAGAAAGTCAGGGAAGCGAGCGCGAGTATCGCGCCACTCACAAGTATCGATTTCAAGGTTTCAG
>CAZHPJ010000161.1:0-6848 GCA_964534585.1 uncultured Sandaracinaceae bacterium
AGCAATCATTCCCTTTACGACGAGGTCGCACTCGAACGCGCCCGTCTCGGGGAACAAGGTCGCGCAGCGCTGGATCAGCAAGTCGATGCGTGGCTCCACCGCGGTGAGATTCGTGTCGGTGAGCGTGATCTGCTGACCGACGATGGGCGCCAAGTCCGAGTCGTACGCCATGATGAACGCTTCGAGGTTCGCCTCCTCGGTGGTGGTCGTATTGAACACAGAGGCGGACAGGAAGGTCTTCACCGTGGAAACGCTTCCGTCGTGCAAGAAGCCCGTGGCGCGAACCTGGGGGCCCATGTTCACCCCGGAAGCACCGGGCGCAGGTGTGAACGGCGTTGGCATCTGACCGAACATGCCGACCTTTTGATACGCGTTGCGCAGGTGCGGCACCTTGAACTCCATCGTCTCGCCTTCAAACGTCGTCCCACCGCTGGTTCCAAAGAAGCTCTGTGCACGATCCAAGACGTGACATCCGTTGCAGTTGGCGACCTGATCGGTCAAGCGTGATTGATCGTTGTAGAGATTGAAGCCGGCCTGCTCTTGAGGTGTCATCGAGTTGTCGAGCGCTCGAATCGGATTCGGTGGATAGGTCAGCCGTAGCGCGAAGTTGGTGAAGGCTTGCATGTCGGCGGTTGATAGCTGCGTGTCACGGCCCACCAAACCGGGAAACGCCACGTTGAAGGCGTTGAATCCCTGGTTCTCGCAGTCCGAGTTGCCGACGGTGTCGATGAAGAAACACTGGGTGCCTGTGCGATCACCGCGCCAATGCATCGGTCCGGAGAAGGCGAGCCCCCGAAGGCTTTGTGTCGTCATGGGACCCTTCATGGAATCGAGCTGCGGCGAGGCAGGTAGCGCGCCGATGCCTGGCCCGTCGGCCGATACGAGCGGCTTTGGATTTGGGTTCGGTGCAACGATGCTGCCGTCCGGATCTCCCAAGTCCCAAGAGAGGTCATCCATGTCGCCAAAGACGTGGCAGCCGCCGCAGGAAGCCTCCCCGTTGGCCGAGGTGAGCATGGCGTCGTAGAGGAAGGGCCGACCGTCCGTGACCTCCGGCGGCTCTGGATCGTGCATGCCCAAAGCGAAGGTGCACGGCGGGTTAGCGCACACGAACGGCGAGTTGGTGATGGTGTCGAAGATGTAAGTCGTGTTCGTGATCCGACTCGTGACGTAGAGGCGGTTTCGGACCTCGTCTAAGAGCAAACCGCTCGGCCCCCCCGGGATTGGAATGATGTTCGCTGCGCTGGGCACGAAGGTGTCGTTCTTCAGCTGCGTGGTGTCGTATACACCCACGCCGTTGGATCCAAAGCCGGCTACGTATAGCGTGCTGCCATCGCTCGTGATCGCCATTTGGAGCGGCGTCGCCAGGCTCTTGGCCTTCTCGATAGCCGGAGTGCCGAAAGCGGGGGCACCGTAGTAGGGAAGGAGGTGTTTGTTGAGGTGGCGCCCGAGGACGTTGAACTCCGTTTCGGGAGTCAGCAGGTTGTCCGCAGACGCATCGAGCACCGTGATGCGCGTCTTGTGGAGGTTGCTCCGCACCGTTGCCGGATCACTGGAGGGTTTGGGCTGGCTGTTGGGGTCGGTGACGTAGTCGCCAAGGCCCTCGAACCGCACTCGGTTGTTGGTATCGGTGTTGCTGACATAGACGTCGCCGTTCACCGGGTTGACGATCATGTTGAACAAGACCGTGCCGACCCCGGGCACGCCTTCGATGATCCCGGCGGCCATCGGGCCAAGCTGGACTGGGACGGCTGCGCTCGCGTCAATCTCGAATACATCGTAGTCGGGGATGTCGAAGGGAACCGCCGTATTCCAGTTGCGGCTTATCTCGTCTTCCCAATTGCCGTTGCTCGGGTTGAAGCCGACGATGATGCCCGTTTCCCGGCCCAGAGCGCCATCGCGGTCGGTGACTGGGAGCAGGCGGCGACCTGGATATGTGTTGCCTTCGACGATGCAGGGCGTGATGTTGGACTGCAAGGGCGGCGGGAGGTTGAGGTCACAGACCAAGGCTTCGTTGATGGCGACGGTCTGGTTGCCCGATCGAAAGACCGCGGCGTAGACCTTGGACCCATCTGGCGATGCGGCGAGCGCACGAGGCTTATCGCCAAAGAGATTGATGACGGTGAGCGGTGTCCCACCCATTGCGGTGCCCAGGTTCGCGGCATCGAACACCCACACATCGGCGCGTCCAACTCCTGGCACGTCGTAGTTGCCATCACGCCAAGGGGTGTTCTGCCCGCGATGCGCCGTGGTGATGAACGCCAGGTTGCCCCCTGGGCCGGCGAAAACGATGTCGCGCGGCTCATCGCCGACCAGCAAAGTGCGAACGACGCGCGGCGGGAACACCGAGGTGTCCACGATGCTGATGCTATCCGACAGGTGGTTGACCACCCAGACTTCGTTGTTGTCGCGCGCTGCAACCGCCACCGGCTCCAGCCCCACCGGGATCGACTCGATGTGTGACGTGCCACTATCGGTCGGCACAAAAGCTTCCAAATAGCCGTCCGCCGTATTGCACACGTACAGCCAAATGCCGTCTGGCGACATGGCCATCGGACGGACATGGCCCGCTTCGAAGAGCGTGTAGTCGGACTGTGCTTTGGTGGTTGGAACCAGACAAGTGAGAGCAGCCAGAATCAGGGAGGCAATACCAAATGAACGCAAGTGCACAATTCACCCTTTGGGGTTGGAGACAATGCAACGGGTCCCCGATGATGCTATCAATCCCGGAGATTGGCCAGCGCTATTCGAACGCCAGGGCCGGTGCGGGGGACCGTGCACAGGATTGCTGGGGTCTGGGTGATGGGGTAGGTGCTCGGCCTGAGGTGCCCGTGAGATCCTTGCTTGGTGTTCCGTCTCGTTGCCTGACAGCGCTCGCCGCTCTCCTCACCGTCGTTGCGGCTTGCAAGAGCGATCCTCCCGCCAATGACACGGCCCCCGCCTGCAACACCGGCGACTTCGCCTGGCCCGACGACGCCGAGCCGCTTTGGAACAATATCGACGTCACACACGTCAATCGGGAACGGCCGCACGCAACCTTCGTTCCGAACGAGCTTCCGATGTTGGAGCCCGGCGTGGCCGACCTCGATCCCTACGAGCTCTCGCTCAACGGCATCTGGCGCTTTCAGTTTGCCGAGGCGCCTGATTCGCGTCCCGAAGGCTTCGAGGCGATCGACTTCGACGACTCGGGCTGGGACGCGATCGAGGTTCCCTCCAACGTCGAGATGCTTGGCTACGCGGAGCCGATCTATTTCAACATTCACTATCCCTTCGATCCCAAGCTCGAGTCTGATTTCGACTTCCCGACGATCCCTGCGAATGGGAATGGCGTCAGCTCCTATCGCCGCATGTTTGCCGTTCCCGAGGAGTGGCCCGGCCGCCACGTGTTCATTCATTTCGATGGTGTCGACTCGGCCTTTTATCTCTGGCTGAACGGCCAACGTGTCGGCTACAGCCAAGGAAGCCGGGCGGGCGCTGAGTTCGATCTGACCCCCTTCTTGCGCGACGGCGAAAACGTCCTCGCCGTCCAGGTGTATCGCTGGTCCGATGGCACCTGGCTCGAAAAGCAGGACATGTGGAACCTGAGCGGGGTCTTCCGTGACGTCTATCTCTGGTCCACCGCCGACTCGCAGGTGCGCGACATCGAGTTTCGTGCCGAGCTGAACGAGGCGTATACCGAAGCCGCCGTGACCGTGAGCGTTGACCTCCGGCGACTGGTTCAAAGCGGCTCGACCATGACGGTGCAGGCCCTGCTCGACGGAAATTCGCTGGCAACCGAAACCGTCACGCTCGATCCGTGTGGAGAAGCCCGCGTCGAGCTAACCGGCGTGATCTCAGAACCGTCGCTCTGGACCGCGGAGACGCCGAATCTCCATTCGTTGCTGATCAGTGCCGAGGACGGCTCGGGGCACAAGGAGGTGTTCTCTCAGCGCGTCGGCTTCCGCGACGTTGCCATACGAGATGGTGTGCTGGAGGTAAACGGAAACCCCATTCTCATCCGCGGCGTCAACCGCCACGAGCACAACCCCGACACTGGGCACTACGTGACCGAGGAGCAGATGATCGCCGACTTGAAGCTGCTCAAAAAGAACGGCTTCAACGCCGTGCGCCCCGGCCACTATCCATACTCGCCGCGCTGGTTCGACCTCGCAGACCAATACGGGATCTATATGATCGACGAGGCGAACATAGAGTCGCATGGGCTGTGGCAGTTGCTCGACATCAACCTCGGACGGCTTCCCGAGTGGGAGCCGATGCACCAGGAGCGTGTCGAGCGCATGGTCGAGCGTGACAAGAACCATCCTTCGATCATCATCTGGTCGATGGGGAACGAAGCAGGTGATGGGGCGACGTTCGACCGCATCAGTGACTGGCTTCACGAGCGCGACCCGTCTCGCATCGTCTCCTACGAGGGCACGGCGCGGGGCGGGTTCAACATCGTCGCCGACCACAGCGACATTCAGTGCCCGATGTACTGGAGTGCGGCGCAGGTGGAGCAGTACGCGAGCGAGCCACAGCCGCGACCGATCATCTTGATCGAGTACGGCCATGCGATGGGCAACAGCAACGGCAACATGAAAGAATTCTGGGACGTCTTCTACGCATACGAGCAAGCGCAAGGAGGCTTCATCTGGGACTGGATCGATCAGGGGATTCGGCTGCCGGTCCCTGGCTCTACGATCGAGACCTTCTTCGGCTATGGCGGCGACGTCGGGCCGTCCGCTCCGGATGTGGGGGGACCCCTGGGAGTCTTCGGCAACAACTTTTGTATGAACGGACTGCTCGGCTCGGATCAAACGCCTCATCCTGGGCTGGCAGTCGTGAAGAAAGTGATGCAACCGGTGCAGGTAGCGGCGGTCGATCTGGCTGCGGGTCGCGTGCGGGTGACGAACCGCTACGACCACATCGATTGGACCGAGCAGCTGACCGGCCGCTATGAGCTCACCATCGATGGCGCGGTCTTCGACGAGGGACCGCTCGCTCTTCCCAGGCTGGCGCCAGGCGAGAGCGCCGAGCTCGATGTGCCGATCATCGAGGTAGCGGCGCCTCCCGGCTCCGAGCCCCGAATCCGCCTGTCCTTTCAGTTGAAGGCAGACCAGCTGTGGGCCGACGCAGGCTACGAAGTCGCCTGGGCGGACTTCCTTCTTCCGTCAGCCGTGGCGGGGCCCGCAATTGATCCTTCCGCAGCGCCCGCGCTGACCGTGACGCAGGATGAGACCTCGATCGAGGTCGTCGGAGACGGGTTTGCGGTTGTGGTGGACGCGGCGACCGGAGCTGTGACTTCTTTCGCTGCCGACGGGACCGAGCTTCTTACCGAACCGCTCCGGCCTGATTTCTGGCGGGCGATGACGGACAACGATCTCGGCAACTCTCTCGGTAGAAGGGCGGCCGTTTGGCAAGACCTGGGAGACGAGCTTGCCGTGACCACACTCAATGTCGACGCCAGCTCGAACGTGGAGACCGTGATCACGGCAGAGGTCGAGGCTAACGGCATGGCTGCGGTCTTCGCGCT
The DNA here is from genome assembly GCA_964534585.1 of uncultured Sandaracinaceae bacterium. Taxonomy (GTDB): domain Bacteria; phylum Myxococcota_A; class Polyangia; order Polyangiales; family Houyiibacteriaceae; genus SG8-38. The sequence continues at coordinate 5,510 of CAZHPJ010000161.1, forward strand.
TACCTATCGCGTGTTCGCGTCAGGGGAGCTCGGTGTCGAGCTCGCGTTCACACCCGCCGATGGACTGCCCGAGCTGCCGCGCTTCGGGATGCGAACCGCCCTTGCTGGTAACTTCAATCGCGTCCAGTGGTTCGGCCCGGGGCCGGAGCCTACGTACTCGGACCGCAAGTTGCTCCCGGTTGGATTGTACGAGGGTGCCGTCGCCGATCAGTTCGTGCCCTATGCGGTCCCTCAGGAGAGCGGAAACAAGGCCGACGCGCGCTTCGTGGCCCTGACGGATCCGTCGGGGAACGGCTTGCTCGCGGTGGGCGCGCCGCTGCTGAGCGTCAACGCGTCACCGTTTGCGACCGAGGCCATCGAGGCCGCAAAGCACCCTCATGAGGTTCTCGCGGACGGCAGCGTGCACCTCAATCTCGACCGTGCCCAACGCGGGGTCGGTGGCGACGACTCCTGGGGCAGGGCGCCTCTCGATGCCTACATCATCGAGGCAAACGAGCAGCGCTATCGGTTCTGGATGAGGGCGCTCCGCGCCGGAGACGATCCGGTCGAGCTGGCGAGGAGGACGCTACCGTAGTCGGCCGATGGCCCGTTGCCGTGACCGAAGGCTGTTCTACGGGGCTACGATGCCTAACGTTAGAGCGTAGGCTAGAAGGGCTTCTAGGTTTTCGTTACTGATCTTGTTGGGGCCGAAGGCTGGCATGTCGTCGCCGCCCGAGCGGATCTGCCAGCGCACCTGTGACGGGGAGTCACCCTCGCCGGCGATCTTTGGGCCATCACCTTCCTCGCCGCCAGGGTGGCAGCCTTCGCAGAACTCGGCGTAGACCTCGGTGCCGGCCGCGACGTCGGTGGACTCGATCGGGAAATCGAAGTCCTCGAGCGAGTAGGCCGTCGTGCCGGCGGATTCCTTGGAGCAGCCGTACGCGATTGCCAGCGTGCCGAGCATCACGCCCAGAATCAGTTTCATCCCCATCTTCATCCCTTTCTTCGGGCGCCGCTACGCTCGCGGCGCTCCTTCATTCCCCTTGCGGCGCAACTGTAGCAGCTTTTCGCCCTGGATCCGAAACGCGTCGGTCTCGTTGGTCACCACGTCGCTGTGACACGCGGCCTTTTGCGCGTCGCCGAGCGCGCTTTTTGTCTTGCCGGCCAGCCGGTGAATCTCTTCGGGGGACAGATGGCCGCGCGCCCGGAGAATTTCCTGCTGCTCCCGCGTGAGGGCCGGTGACTTCACGACGCTTTCCCGCTCGAAGCCGCTCGCGTTTCCGGATTCGAACTCGACGATCTCCTTGGAGATGCGCACCGCGCACCAGTCGTGCCCACACATTGCGCAGAAGTCCGTATC
>CAZHPJ010000162.1:0-6837 GCA_964534585.1 uncultured Sandaracinaceae bacterium
TTTGCCAACGTGGCGGAGCTCGTTGGAGGAGAGGGTCTGATGCCGGAGCTCGAATCGTGGAAGAGTGAGGCAGCCAAAATGACGACGATGGTCGCGTTGTTGACGTTGCTGCGCGACCATCGCTTCCTAGGCATCGCCGACCGTCAAATCCGCGAAGACGACGGTCTCTACCAGGCACACATCGTGGTCGCAGCAGTCCGGAGGGAGCTTCGAACCTTGACGCGCTTTCTCTTGGTGCAAGGTGTGGAGACCTTTGCCGACGAGCTCGAGGCGAGGCTGCTGTCTCTCGACGCACATCACATCACCGGGGCCCGCGCAGAGATCACCAAAGCCTCTAACGAGCTCAAAGAGCTGCGGGAATCAGTCGAAACGCTGGCGATGGAGATTTACGCCAAGGTGCGGACTGCGCTCGACGATGCGTTGCCGGAGCTGCATTTGGAGCGTGGCCTTGCGTTGCCGGCGGAGCGCTTGCGAAACGGAATCCGTGAGGTTCGGCTGACCGTCAAAGATGCCGCCAAGGAGCTTCGTGGCTTTGGGCGTCCCGTTCGCGCGGAATCGACGAGCGAGCGCGTGCACAAGAGCATGCGCCAAGACATTTGGGCCTTTCGATTCATCTTGCGGGCATTCGTCGCGAAGGCTTCGGTCGCCTCGGTGGACGCCGACTATTGGAACGGCGCGGGGAGCCTCGGATTCGTGAGCGAGTTCGTTCGTCACTACCGCGTGTTCGGCCCTCGGTTGACCCGCACCACAGACTACCCACGCGGCGGACCGCTGACGCGAGCGGTGGGCGCGCTGAGTCAGCACGAGACGGTCGACGCCGCGACCCTCAGCCTGGCAACGCACGAATGCATCCTGTTTCTCGAACATCTCGACCAAGCGTTCGCTGATGCGCCACACTCACTTCTGGCGCCGTTCGACAAAGATAGGGCTGCAGCCGAGCTTCGCGGCTACCTCTACGCTGCAAAAGACCACTCGACAGCCGACCGTGCCGCGGCCGGCGCGTTCGGATTGTCGAGCCCAAGACGCGCGCATGCGGGCTAGACCGCGATCCCGAAGGCGGCGAGCGACCGCTCGATGACCCAGAATGCGGCAAGTGAGCCAATGACGTAGGCCGGAACCACTTGGTTGCTTCGCCAACCGGGAGGGACCGCCGAACGGATCGCCGCAAAGCTCAACCCGGCCGCGGCGATCACCCCGAGCTGTGCGACCTCTAGGCCCAGATTGAAGCCGAGTAGGGCGAGCGGGATCTCCTCGCTGGGAAGTCCCGCATCGAATAGGACCGACGCAAACCCAAGACCGTGAAGGAGCCCGAGCGCGCCGGGGAGGGTCCACGGATGCCTCCACACCGGGCCCTGCTGCCCCGATTGGATCTCGAGAGCAAGCACGATGATTGTGAGCGCGATCAATGCTTCGACCAGAGCCGTGGGGACCGAAACGATCCCAAGCACCGAAAGCGCCAACGTGAGGCTGTGACCCACGGTGAACGCGGTGACGGCGGCGAGGAGCCGACGGCGCCAACCGAAGAGGACCAGGAGCCCGAGCACGAACGTGAGGTGGTCCCATCCGCTGAGCAGGTGGCCGATGCCGAGCATCAGGTACTCGAAGATCGAGTGCGATTCGTCGGCCTGAGCGGCGATGGTGAGCTGCGGCGTGGCGGTATCCAGGATCGCGTGATGAACACCACCGTTCGCGCGAGCGACGCGCACCACCACGTTTACGCTCGAGTCGGCGAAGCCATCCACGCGAACGATGACACCCGTCATGTCGGCCGGCTCACAGTGAAGCTGGACGGTTTCCTCGATCGCAGTCTCGTCCTCGGTCTTGTGTCGTTCAGGTGGGCCCAGCTTCCGGCAAGCTTCGGGAATCCGCGGCCGCAATGATTGCCCGGTGGGCCGCCTAACGGGCGCACGCCAGCGCATGGTGACCGTTCCGTCGGACCCCTGTTCGAATGAAAGCACAGAAGGAGCAAGCGGGTGAGCGGCGGCACCTGAGGAAGCGCCGAGTACGAGCGCTGCGAGCGCAATGGCAAGACGGGCACACATCAGGGAACCCTCTCGATGTGTACGGTGTACGCCCCGCGAAGCGCGTCCATACGCTCTTTTTGGAGCTCGTCGCTGATCTCGCGCAAACGATCGGCACGCACCTCCGCGGTGATCACATCGAGCGGCGGAACGTAAGCCGGGTTCTTGTCGACCACCCTCACGAAGTGAAGGCCATAGACCGACGCAGCGGGCCCACGCCACACACCCGCAACAGCCTCCTCGATGATCTGAGCCAATCCGGCACCGTAGTCGCCCTTGATCTGCGAGGCGGTGGCAGACTGCTCCGCTCGAAGACCTGGCAAGGGGTCGCCGAGGCCCTGGGGTGGCCCATCGCCGAGCTTCGACAGTTGAGCTCTCATCGCCGTCGCGTCGGCCGGCAGAGCCTCCCCGCGCTTCGAGCGACTCAAGAACACATGCTGAAAGCGTACTCTCCCCTCGCGCTCGAACCGATCCCCATGCGCTTGTCGATGCGCCTCGAGCTCGTCGCGGGTCGGCATGAGATCCTCAGGAACTCGGGCGAGCGCTTCGCCGGCGCGATAGAGAAGCCGCGCCCGCACGACCGGATCGTGCTCCTGCATGTTCATCTCGAGCGCGCGCTCGTAGAGGACGAGATCCTCTTCCGTCGACTCGGGCTCGATGAAGCGCATGTTGCGCACGAGGTGTGTGAACACGATCGGGTCGCGGCGGTCCCAGCCGTAGCGCCTCGCTTCGTTGAGTAGGATCGCATCGCGGATCGCGCTTACGACTTCGGAGCGGGTCGCATCTACAGGGACCCGAACGGTGATCTCCGGACCTTCGCCGCTGCGCCCCCCATAGAGGACTTTCGCACTGAAAAGCAGGCCACCGATCAGAAAGAAATTGACGAGTGTACGCAGCATCAACTCGGGGGCTGATACCAAATCGGCGATGTCCAGGCCCGCTCCTGAATGACCGGCTCGACTCGCGGGAGACAGCATCGCGCGTCGGCGGGGGGCAAACTGTCCGGGTCGCTGCAGTCGATGCTACCACACCAATCGACGTTGAGGCCGGCCGTGGGATCGCAACAGTCGAAGTCGATCTCGCGCAGAGGGTTATCGCAGTCGTAGTTCTTCTCAGTGCATTGGTATGTCGTCCAGCGACAGGTCGGGTTCTCGATGACTCGCGCGTAGTAATAAGCACGCTCGGAGGGATCGAAGTCGGGATCCTGCCAGACATTGCAGAGATCGCCGAAACCCTCTCCCTGGGGCGCGCAGGTATCGAGGTCCACGCTAGCACCGTTGTCGGGGTCCCCGGCTACCTCGTAGACTTTCACCTTATAGTCGACGCCCTCGATCCACCCCTTCACGATCTGAATGCGCTGAAGGGGGACGCCCGTCACGTCCTGTTTGGCCGACACGACGAACATCGGCGCCGATGACTCAGGCTGTGGGTCGAGCGTCCCGCCCATCGCGACGCCTCCGGCATAGCCTTGGGCGGCGAGATCGGGAGCGCCGCACAGGTCGCTCGGGTAGTCCCAGCCGCCAAACATGCGGACGACGATCCGTGGGCCGCTCGTGCCGAACGTCTCCTTCCGGCGTATCGCAGAGAAGATGGCCTCGCGCGCGTTTTCCTCGGCCCAGACCGCGGTGAGGCCACCGGGGCTGAGGTACTCGATTTCGGGAAAGCCCTCGGGCGGGGGCAGGAAGCGGTTGGGGCGACCCGCGCCACCGTGACCTTTGAAGTCGTCCTCCGCGACGAAGCCCGACGCGGAGATGTGGGTGTCGGTCGCCGCGGTAATGCCGTATTGGAACGGGTTGGTGCCGAGGCTCGCCTCGAGCTTCATCCCCTCCCCGTACGCTGCGCGCAGGAAGCCCCTCGGGTCCGGCGGCGTGAAGCGCTCTTGGTTCGTCGTAGCGAGATTCGAGAACGGAAGGATCTCGAACCCACAGAGCTCGTCGGAGACCGTCTCACCCGGTAGGCACTCCGACGCTCCCTTGTGCTGGTAGATCTCGATGATCGGCTCCATCGCGTTTCGCGTTGCGACGTACTCGGCGGTGAACGGCTGGCCGTTGGCCATCTTGTTCTCGAAGTAGGTGCCTTCCGACAGATTGCTGTTGTGCGGAATGGTGAGCGCGTCGCAGCCAGTGCCGGCGTCGATGCACTCTTCCTGCAGGCGCGCCCAAAGACCCTCGGCGTACGGCTCATCGAAGTAGCTATGAGGCAGGTCCGTCACGTTCCCGTTTTTGAACATGACATTGCGGTGGAGGTTCTTTGCCATGGGTCCGCCGCTCCACTCGTAGCCCGGGAACGACGTGAACTGGCAGCTGTCACTGCGGTCGTAAGCCACTTCGGCCCCATTGACGATCTCGCCCCACACATCCATCCCGGCCTCCAAGCAGTACTGGTCGCTCGGGCCGCAAAGCTCGGGATAGTGGGCGTCCTCCGGGGGGAAAGCGGTGAGGCCGTTGATCTCGACGAAAATGAAAACCACGTCCTGCGGGTCGGCATCGAACGCCTGCGCGGCGCGGTAGTCGACGCATTGTCTCCCATCATATCCGGGTGAGTCGGGGTCGTTGCAGACCACGAGCGTTCCCAGGAACTCGGCGTGGTCGCTCAGCATGACGAAATCCAGAGGTCGATCGAGCTGCGCCATCCGAGTTGGGTTACCATCTGCATCGTAGGGCTGAAGCGGGATCGCCTCGCCTCGCGCAAATGCGTAGGCGTCCTCCTGGGTCGTACGCGTGCCCTGCATGTTGGCGTCGAACGAGAGCTCCGTGTGGATGTGCGTGTCTCCCCAAAACGGCTGACGAAGCTCGTCGAAGTCAGCACACCGACCAAGCTCGTCGACGAATGGCTTATTGTCCTCGCCGCACCCAAGGGCGGCAACCGCGATAGAGAGCAGAACCAGAATGGAGCTACGAAACATCGCGCTAAAGTAACGGAAGACGCTAATATTGCAACAGTTGAGCTAGAGCGCGAGTTTGCCTTCGAAAACGAAACGTGCGGGGCCGTGCATGAGTACGCTATCGCCAGGCGCGCCGACGGTGATCATCAAGGTTCCGCCGGGGAGTCGCATGCTGAGCTGCTCTGCGCGCTTTGCGCGGCCAGTCTCCACCGCCGCAACGGCTGCCGCACACGCGCCGGTACCGCAGGCCTGCGTCCACCCTGCGCCACGCTCGAGCACATCCAAACGCATCACGCTGCCATCTTGTTCGGAGATGAAGCTCACGTTGACGCCCTCGGGGAAGTGGGGGTCGCTTTGTATGGCCGGGCCGAGCTCGAAGCGATCGTCGCCCAGCTCGTCAAACGTCACGACATGTGGATTACCCATCGATACGCCCGTCAAATGAACGGTGCGGCCAGCAACCGACAGAGAATGATCGAGCCACGGTGCGCTGGCATTCAAAGGAAGGTCCGCAGGCACCAGCGACGGAGGCGCCATCTGCACGGCAACCGACTCCGCGCCCGGACGGTTCACGACGACGCAGGAGTGAGGACCTGACAGGGTGTCGATCGTCACATCGAGCGTCGTCTCCCCCGCGCGCCGCGCGAGATGCAGCGCTGCACATCGAAGGCCGTTGCCACACATCTGGGGCACGGAGCCATCCGAGTTGATCACGTGCATCGACGGAGCGTCCACGTCGAGGATGAGCACGCCATCGCCACCGACTCCACGGTGCCGATCGCAAAGCGCAATCGCCTGTTCGGTCGTGAGCCGCACCCCTCCGAGCGCTTCCTTCTCAACGATCAGGAAGTCGTTACCAAGACCTTCGTACTTGTAGAACGGCAGAGTCACCGAGGCAGTGTTGTAAGGCTCCCAGCGGCGAACAGCAACGCCCCCACTGGCACCCCGCCATCCCCACGCGAGCGCCCCCTACATAGTTGGCGGCGGATCGCCCCGTCAAAACCCGAGGGCGCTGAGTTGCGTCGATCGGCGAGCGCCCCCGCAGGACCGTAGCGAGGAATACGTACGTATTTCGCAGCGAAGGTTCGAGGAGGTAAGCCGCCGAACGGCGTGACTCAGCGCCCTCAGGAGCAGCCCATGGAGTTGCCGCAGTTCAGGCAGCGATAACAAGCCCCGTTGCGGACCGTGATGTGGCCGCACTTATCGCACATCGGTGCATCACCCATCATCTCGCTCAGTTGTTGATCGAGCGCGTTCGACTGCTGTGCTCCATCGTCGAAGCCGAAAGTGACCTGCTCGGCCGGCTCGATGGCCGGGGGTGGCTCGCTCGACTGCGAACCCTCCAAACGCTGCACGGCCGCAACGTCGGTCGGGTTCTGAAGCTCTTCTTGCTCCTCCTTGGGCGGCACCTGCGCGAAATCGTATTGCTTTAGGTACTCGACACCGAGCACGCGGAAGACGTAGTCGATGATCGAGGTCGAGAACTTGATGTTAGGATGACCCTCGACGATCCCTTGCGGCTCGAAGCGCGTGTAGGTGAACTGCCGGACGTACGCGTCGAGCGGCACACCGTGCTGGAGGCCCATCGACACACTGATCGCAAAGCAGTTCATGAGGGAGCGGAACGCGGCGCCCTCTTTGTGCATGTCGACGAAGATCTCGCCGAGCGAGCCGTCCTCGTATTCGCCCGTGCGAAGGAAGACCTTGTGACCACCAACACGCGCTTCCTGCGTGAAGCCCTTGCGCTTCTTCGGAAGGCGATGACGTCGCGTCGCCGGAGGCGTGAGCCATTCCTGCACTGGGGCCTCGACAGCCTGCGCCAGGGTTCTGGTTTCGGCTTGGGCTTCCGCCCTCGCTTCTTCCTTGGACTCGCCTTTGGGCTCGCCCTTAGCGTTGAGCGGCTGTGAGGACTTCGAGCCATCTCGGTAGACC
>CAZHPJ010000163.1:0-6832 GCA_964534585.1 uncultured Sandaracinaceae bacterium
CGGGCCGCCAAGCAAATCCGTGATGCATGGCCGTCTCTTTCGTTGCTGGGGCAAAAGCGCGCCCTTGCGGCGCTCTCCCAGCTCGCCAAGGAGCACGACGCGGCGGTCGAGGCGTTGGTCGACGCCGCCCGCTCGGACGACGAGGAGCTCCGCAATCTCGCGCTCGCTACCCTGCAGCGGGCCGCACCCCAGGGACGAGCGGGACTGGTCGTGCTCCTCTCCGATGCCGTCGTCGGCGATCGCGCTGCGTCGTTGTTGGCGCGCACCGAGCCCGCGTTCGCCATCGAGCCGCTGCTCGCAGCGATAGCTAGGGATGGTGGCGCGGATCGCCCCGGGCTCCGGCACGCGCTTGGCACCGCAGTCCAGCGTTCGGGCGAGGACGGGCCGCGGCGGCTTCGAGCATGGCTCGCCGAAGGCCCCTCGGCGGCAGCGGTCGCAAGCGCCGCGATGGGCCTCGCCTCGCTCGTCGAGCACCGCGACCTCGTCGCTTCGTTCATCGTGTACGCGGCGCCGCGGTCGACCGACTTCCCGTCCAGGTGGCGCCTGCTTCAAAGTGCTGGAGCGGCAGGTCCGAACGACGAGGTCGATCGGTGGGTCAGGAGCCAGCTCGACGGACCTCGGGAATGGATGCTTCGCCAAGCTGCCGTCGATGCGATCACTGCCCGCGGGCATCGCGAGGACGCCCGTAGTTTGCTGGCCGACCCGTACCCGCGGGTTCGTGGGCGCGCTGCGACCGCATTGTCCGGGGACTCGGACACCTTGGTGGAACGCGCCACCCTCGCCCGTCGCGACGCGTGGCCGATGGTTCGCGCCGACGCGGTCACGAGCCTTCGAACCGAAGGCGGCGCGATTCCGGTGGTGGTCGCATCGATCGACGACTCGATGTCCGTGGTTCGCGCGGCCGCGATCGAGGTGCTGACCGCCTCCTTGCACGACGAGGGATGGGAGCGCGTTCACCGGAGACTGCGTGCCCGCAACGAATGGCCACGCGTGACCTCGGTGGCGATCGACTACGTGGTCGCCCACTGCCGGACTGACGCCGTCGAGGCCCTGTTCCGGGTCGTCATGCGCGCCGCCCCCAGCAACGCGCTCACCGATGACCTCAACAACGCCGCCCGGGCCATCGAGGCGCTGCGCGTCCTCGGGAGCCCGGAGGCCGAAGCCGCTGTCAAACAGCTCAGAGGCACCGTAGGGGTTCCGCTTACGCTGAAAATGGCGCTGGATCAGCCCCTGTCTGAGGGTGGCGGTTGCCCGCCGACGGGCCGCTAGATTGTCGCTCCCGAATCCGCCGTGTTACTTTGTCCGAGACAGGGGGGAACATGGGAGCTCGTCCAATAGGCCTCATTTTGGCTGGGGTGCTGCTGAGCGCTGGTTGCGAACAGATCACGTCCGCTTCGGATGCTGAGGCTGAGGGCGCACAACTGCCTGAAATCGTCCCGGACCTTCCGAAGGTTCCGACGCTACCGCCGCCGCCGTTTCCGACGACGTACGAAGATGAATCGTACAGCGTGTACGGGCTTCGTCAGCGGCCGGCCAAGGTGCTCGACACCGACCTCTCCGTGACGGGCTACATCATGGAGATTTACGAGCCCCCGACATGCAAGAAGCGCAAGAACGAGGAATGTCCGAAGGTCGCCGCGCCGCACATGTTCATCGCGGACACTGCGGACCAGACTGACCGAGCCGAGCAGTTGCTCATCGTGGGGTACGCCGACAATCAGGAGCAGCTCGCGCGCGCTCGCCGCAGACGCAAGACGACCACCATCTCCGGTGCGGTCGTGGTGCCGAGAGACCTCGTGGTCGGCAACAAGGTTCGCGCGAAGGGTCACTTCACGCTCATGTCGTCGGGTGGGTTCAGTACGAGCAATGGATTGCTGGAGTACGCGTCGCACGAGACGCTTGCGAAGGCCCAAGCAAAGTAGTCAGGGCGCGGTGATGCCGGCGTCTGCTTGTGCCCCGAGCAGCTCCGACAGGTCGGGTGCACCTGCGTCGCCTTTGAGCTCGAAGGCGTCCGCCGTGCGGTCGAAGAGCGCGACGACGTCCTTGCCTACGACTGTCACTTGCCGGCGATCGTCGATGCGCACGTAGCCGCCTCCGTCCACTGGAGAGCCCGAGCCGAGGGACACGCGCACTTTCGCAGGCCCCATCTCGAACGTGACCTCCGCCTTGGGTGTGTCGATGCCGAAGCTTTGCAGGTCCTCCGCGGTCGGGCTTTGTAGCGTGCGAACCGGGATCGCGAACTCCCAGTTGCGGAGGTAGTCCTCGACGGCTTCGAGATCGGCCGGCGCTTGCTTCGGCTCTTCGAGGTTCCAGGTCTCGTCGAAGCCCTCTCCTCGTCGTCGCAGCGCGATACGTTCCTCACCCGACGCGATTCGGATACGCGTGATGCGTTCACGGATGACTGCATCTAACAGGAATCCTGACCGTGACTCGATCTCGGTGCGCCCAGGTCGGCCGCGTTCGAACAACAGCACGTAGGCCAACAAAATGGCGGCGATGACGAGCAGGATGACCGGGGTCCGCGCGCTCATGAACGCCTCGACCACCAAACGCCGAAGCCGGCGATCAGTGCGGCCAATGGCAAGAGAACCACGACGCGGAACAGCAGGTTCTGCAAGTCCGCGTCGCTCATGATGACGGCCCGCGCGTTGGTCTTGCGCGGTGCGATGTTGATCAGGGCTTCGCGCTGCGTGAGCCATCCGGCGGTCGAGGAAAGGAAATCGATGTTCGAGAGCTGAGGATTGTCGAGCAGCTCCGCGCTCATCCAGTCACTGTCGCCGACGACCACCAGGTGGCCCGGGGTCGGCCCTTCGTTTTTCACGGGCGTCAGGTCGTCGCCGAGAGGTGGCACGTACTCCCAAGCGACCGCGAGAGGCACGGCGCTCGGCGGGGTCGGCTCTCCTTTGGCGTCGGGGTCTAGTGCGCGAGTGAGGTCGGATTCCGCGACGGCGTTGGGGCTGGTTCGGAAGAGCACCTCGGCATGGCTTGCTTGGGCTGCGTTCACCGAGCGGGCGACCGCCAGGAGGATGCCGCCGCCGCGTTTGCGGATCGTGTCGACGATCCGATGCGTTCCGATGTTGGTAACGAGGAACAGATCACCCGCGTTGCCGGGGAGTTGCTGCGCAGCGTCGTTCTCGATGACGAGGTCGTCCCCGACGAGTATCCCCCGCTGTTCGAGCGAGGCTTCGAAACCCGTTGGGGTCAGAGCTTCCTTCTTCAACACTGGGTCGAACGCTAGGAGCACGTTGCCGCCGGATGCGAGGTAGCGGTCGATGATGGCGACCTCCTCAACGGAAAACAAGCGTTGCGGGCTGACTACAAACAGGGCGTCACAGGACTCGGGCACGCCGTCGGTGCGGATCTCGAACGGCGCGACCTCGATTTTTTCCCACTCGAGCTCGCGCGCCACCGCATCGAGGCTGCGGTCTCCGTAGGCGCCGACCTCCCACTCGCCGTGGCCCACCGTCGCGCAGACCTTGGTAGGCTCGCCGGTCGTGACTTCGAGAATCGCGCCAGTCAGCGCTCGCTCGGACTGCAGATCGAGCTTGTGACCATCGGCGTCGTCGAAGGTTTCGAAGTCCTCGACGATCAACTGATGGCGTTCCACCTTCCATTTGCGTTCGCCGCTGATGACGACGACGGGTACTTGGGAAAGCGTCACGTCGCCTGCGAGCCAGCTGTCGATCCCGAATTTGTCCGCGAGGACCTGGTAGCGCGCGCGGTCGCGGTCGGGATCCACCCACTCGACGGTGATCTTGTCGGTGACGGCCTTGTATGCTTCGAGCAGCGTCTCGACGTCGGCGAAGTCCTGCTCGTCTCGCCCTAGAAAGACGTAGATTTGAACGTCTCGCTCGAGCTCCCGCAGCGCCTGCTCGCTACGATCGGAAAGCGTGAATAGTCCATGGGAGGTCCAATCCCATCGCTTGTAGTGACGCGACGAAAGGTAGTTCACCAGAACGAGGCCCACGAGGCCCAGGACAGCCGTGAGCAAGAGGTTGAGACGGGTGCGAGGTTGCGCGCTCACCCATGCCTCCGCGCCTTCAGGGCTCCGATGCTGAGGCCGATCGCTAGAACGGTGACCGACAGATCGAATACGAGGTACCGCGTGTCGACCACACCCTTGGAGAAGCTCTGCATGTGGCCCCACATGCTCAGGTAGGCGCTGACCTCACGTGCGGCTCCGTCGAGCACGAACTCACCGATGCCCACCGTGAACAAAACCCCGAGCGCGACGAACGAGAGCACGGCGGCAATGATCTGGGTGGGCGCGATCACGCTCATCAGCAGACCGACGGCCATGAAGTAGGCCCCGAGACCGAAGATCCCGAAGTAACTCGACGCGATGGCTCCCCAGTCGACGCTGCCGTGCTGGCTTATGATCCAGGCGTAAATGAGCGTCGGAAGCCACAACGTGCCCCACATCACGAGCGACGCGCCGTACTTCCCGAAGATGACCGAGGTCTCCGAAACCGGCGCCGTCAACAAGGGTTCGATTGTTCCTGATTGCTTCTCGCCTGCGACGAGCCGCATCGTGAGCACCGGGACGAAAACTAGAAGCGGGATGAAGAAGAGCGCGCTTCCACCGAAAAAAGCAGACAAGGGGGTCGATGCACCCGAGGAGACCGCATTGCGGGCGTAGAACTGGGTGAGGACCCAGAACACGACGCCGTTCCACACCAACCACGAAGTGAGCACGACGTACGCCAGCGGCGAGAGGAAAAATGACGCGAGCTCCCGCTTCATGACGACCCATGCGCTCTTCATGAAGCGTCCTCCGTCGCCTCGGAGCTCGTGAGCTTGGCGAACACGTCTTCGAGGCTGATTTCTGCGTCGCCCGGCGCGAGGTCGGCGACCTTCCGGCCTTCGTGAATGATGATCACCCGGTCGCATACGGCCTCGACCTCGGACAAGATGTGGGTCGAGAGCAGCACTGTCTTCTTCCCGCCAAAGCTCTGCACGAGCTCACGAAACTGCCTGACCTGATTCGGATCCAAGCCGGAAGTCGGTTCGTCGAGGATCAGGATCGGCGGATCGGCGATGAGCGCTTCGGCGAGGCCCACGCGCTGGCGGTAGCCCTTAGAGAGTTGACCGACGATTCGCGTGCGTGCGTCGGCGACGCCTGCCAACTCGAGGGACCGGTCGACCGCGTTGGCGACGTTGGCGACGCTCTTGAGCGCGCCGCGATGGCGCAAGTACTCGTGCACGCGCATCTCCCGGTAGAGTGGTACGCCCTCGGGCATGTAACCGACGTGCTTGCGGGCTTGAATAGCGTTGGTCACCGCGTCGATGCCGTCGATCCGAATGTTGCCCGAGGTCGGCGCGAGATAGCCGGTCAGCATCCGGAGGGTCGTCGTCTTGCCCGCCCCGTTCGGACCCAGGAATCCAACGATTTCACCCGGTTCTATGCGGAACGAGACCTCGTCTACCGCGAGTCGGCTTCCATACCGCCTGCTGAGAGCCTCGACTTCAATCACGTGATGCTCATTGGGCGCACGGGGTACTCGATGCGATCGCACGTTGCAACTGCAGACCTGTCCAGGTGCTGCGGCTTTTTCGCCCCCGCCGGCCCCGCTTCCGTACGATTGCATTCAAGATGCCCTGGATCCCATGGAAGGTTCGACTGAGCTGTTGCGCCGTCGCGATAGTCGCTGGTGGTTCGCTAGCGGGGGCCTCCGGAGTCAGCACCCCGCCAGCTGAGATCGTGCCGGTGACGATCCGTCCGGGCCCAGCCCCCATCGTCGAACCCGTGCACGCCGAGCCCGGGCCTGAGGTGGCCGGGGTCATGCCGATCGTCAACCGGGACGTGACGGGCTTACGTTTCCCCGGCGGTCTGACGATTCGTGGCGGCACGAAGCACCGCGCGCTTCTCTTCACATTCGATGACGGTCCGTCACGCCGGACCACACCGCGCCTCCTGGACATACTCGACGACCTCGGCATCACGGCGGTCTTCTTCGTGAAGACCGAGAGCTTTGGCAACGGAAACCCCTGGGAGCGGGAGCACGCGGAAATTGTCCGGGAGATCGTTCGCAGGGGGCACATGGTCGGCAACCACACCGAGACCCACCGTCAGCTTCCCCTGCTCCGCAATGCGGAAATCTGGGCTGAGCTCGCCGTGAGCGAACGGAAGATCCGGAGGGCCATCGGACGGATGCCGCGATTGATTCGGCCCCCTGGAGGTGCTTTGTCGGAGCGCGTGGAGCGGTTGCTCAGCGAAAACGGATACACCAGCGTGATGTGGGCGCTCTACGCCGGCGACCTCGAGGTGAGCACGCCCGAGGACGTGGTTCGCACCTTTTTTCGCGTCCTCGAGCGCCGCGAGCGAGAGACCGGAGACCGAGGCGGCATCGTTCTGCTGCACGACACCAAGCGCCACAGCCTCGAGGCGCTGCCGCGCTTGGTGGATGCCCTTTGGAAGCGTAACTGCAAGCTCCTGGCTGAGGGCGAAGAACTCTATGACATCGTGGACGACCTCGGCTACTTCATCCCGGGTTACGAGCCTGACGAGACGCTCGAGGAGCGCCAAGAAGAGTTGAGAGAGCGTGCGCGCCGTGCGTGCCACACCCTCGCCCTTCGGTAACTAGTCCCGCGTCGCGAGAATCCGCCAAATCGGCAAGCCGTCCTCAATGGCGCGCTTCTCCCGATTGGAGCGCGCGCCGAAAGGGTTCGCGTCGACATAACCGCTGTCGGACGCGAGCGTGAACCCAGGCGTTTCGCGAAGCTCAGCGACGTACTGCTCCGCCCGGTGCTCGACGTCGCTCTGGATGAAGAGCTGGCCACCGGGCTTGGTCAGACGGGCCAGCTCGGTCAGCAGGGCCTCCCCGATGACCCG
>CAZHPJ010000164.1:0-6822 GCA_964534585.1 uncultured Sandaracinaceae bacterium
GGTGGCGTCGGGCTCAACACGCCCGACGCGGTGACCGGCGCGATAATCGTTCCCGCGCTCGAGATTTGGGGCCAGTCCGTCGGCGTAAGGCCATCGAAGTACGCGCGCCACGCTTCGCTCACCGCAAGGGGGTTATCCACCCACTTGAGAAACTGTTCTTCGACCAGCCCTTGGTTTACGCCGAAATCTGCGGTCATCTGCGAGTCGTGGCTCCAATAACCCCGGTCGTTCGCGCAGCCTAGCCCGTTCGGTCGCGAGGTGCTAGCGAGCAGGCTGGTCGCGGTGCGGTACTTGGCCCATCATGAGCCGCGATGGCCAGGATTTTCGTCATTCTTTCGGGACTGCTCGGCTTCAGCGCCGTGGCTTTGGGGGCGTTTGGCGCGCACGGCTTGCGATCGAGACTGGAGTCGCTTCCAGACGGGATGAAGCGTTTGGAGTGGTGGAACACCGCCGCCCACTACCACCTCACACATGCATTGGCTTTGGCGTTCGTCGCTTGGCTCGTTGACCGCGGCGCTGGCGCTTCGGCCGTGGTGGCCGGTTGGTCCTTCGTCGCCGGTGTCGCGCTCTTCAGCGGCAGTCTCTACCTCATGACGATTACGGGGCAGACCAAGCTCGGCGCGATTACTCCCTTGGGTGGATTGCTCTTCTTGATCGGCTGGGGTGCCGTCGTGGCCGTGGGCTGGCGGTACGGCGCCGGGAGCTAGGACGACTATCGCTGTTGCTGTTGAGCTCGGATCTGCTCCTGCAGCTGCCGCATGACTTCTGGAGAAAGCTGGGGTTGTTGCGGGCCTCCGGGAGGTGGGCTCGGCATCCTCTGCTGCGGAGGCGGGGGCGCCTTCGGCGTCTCAAAGGCCTGCGCGTCCGGCTGTAGCCGCTTGGCTAGATACTGGGAGATCACGTAGATCGTGGGATCGCCGCTTCGCCGTAGGTAGAGCTTGCCCGGTTGTTCCGTGTTGTCGCCGAGTTCGAGCACGATGGCGTTCGGATCTTCCGCCAAGGTCATAGTCACCGTGGCCCTGGGCTCCGTCAGTCCCGCTCTCGCTGCAGACGTCCCTTCAGGTGCGAAATCGGACGCGGTCAATCGCGCCGCTGTCGATAGGCTGCCCATCACCTGACCGGGGTCGAAGTCGCCTAAGGCTTTCTTGCCCTCTAGAGCTGCCCAGCCGTCCCCTTCTCGTTGGAAGTGAAAGGTCCCGTTAGCATTTTCGAAGCGGATCGAGTGCACGTGTGCTGCGTCGAGGGCGGTGATCTGCCGGTCTCGCCACGACTTGAGCTCTCGGTCGAACGCGTAGCGGAGTGAGCCGCTTGCGCCGAAAACCTCCGTGCGGTCGTCGATCCGGACCACTGTCATGCCGTTACCGTACTTACCGACCATGAGCTGAATCAGCGTCTCCTCGCCGCCCTTCACGATGACCTGCACCGCGCTCGTGTCGTCAACCTGCAGCCGCGCGTAGTTCTCCGGCTTGGTTGCTACGATGCGGGTGATCCTCAGCTCGGCTAACCGATTGAGCGCGGACTCTACGTTGTTCTGGTCGGCGGCGGCATCCATCGGCTCGGTCATGCGCCAAGCTCCACTGACGTTGGACAACACGACTCGTTGGTCGTCAGGACGAGTGATCTCGAGCGTCGTGATCGCGGCCTTGTCGAGCTCGATCGAGGGGATCTCTCCCGAGCTGCTCGGCTGCCGGTTCCTGCTGTTCACCGCCCAGAGCGTCAGGCCGAGCAGTGCGAAAAATGCCACCGCTCCGAGCGCAATACGGTTCTTTCGCCATTCCATTGCGAGTCTTCCCCTTGCCTACAGTTTGAGGGTCCTCTTCTTGTTCGCGCGCTGCCGCCATCGGAAGAGCCCAAACAACACGACGAGGAACGGAATCCCGAGCGTGTTGCCCCAGCGGTATGCGCGTTTCTTGGCATCCCAAGACTCAATTGCGGCCGTTCGCTTTGCCAGCGCCGACTCGACGCCCGCCTCGTCACCTTCTTCAGCGGCGGCGCGCGCGGTGCCTTCGGCCGCGAGCACGGAATCTGGGATGTCGAGCGCCGGTTCTTCCATCGTCTTGGCGCGAATCGCAATCAAGTCTGAATCAGCTGCTAACCAGTCGATCGAGTTGAGCGCGAGTGCTAAAGCCGCGTTCATTTGAACGTCGCCCTGTCGGGGCGGCGGCGGCATGAAGCTGTCCTCGAGGAACGTGCTCGTTCCCGAGACCAGGACGCGAACGTCGCCTTCGGCCACCGGCGGGGCCTGAATTGCGTTCGCGCCCTCCTGGTCGATCGGTGCAACGTATGCTGATGGCAATTTGCCCTCGATGGCGACCATCAACGGGAACGGGCCGGCGTCCGAGGTCATCTGCCAGTCCCGTGGGTTGCGTGGCTCAAGGGAGATCGTGGGCCCAGACATCGTCCACGAGTCTCTGGACGAGCTGGCGAGAACCGTAATCTGCACGTCGGCTGGCGCGTCGCCGATTTCGAGCGCCGCAACGAACGGAAGCATGGGTGACGCGAGCCGGAACATGACGGGATGCTCCAGCTGCTCTTCGCTGAGCTGGAGTACGGGTATCGGTGGGTAGGGCACGAGCACCTGCAGACCCATCGGCCCCCGCATTGGCGCGCGACTGCACTGCGCGTCAGCCACCATCTTCGACGTCAATCGAACACCCCATGCGCTGACCAGCTCGTCCATGCGCGAGCTCACCGCTCGACCTACGGGCCCGGTTTGGCCGGCAAGGTCCACGGTGAGCGTTCCTCCGAAGACACCGAGTGAGCCTCCACGCATCACGTATTGGTCGAGGCGCCGTAACTCGTCAGTGCTGAAGGGCTCCTGCGGGCCGATGACCAACACTGCGGCCAGCCCAGCATCGATTTCTTTCGACGCGTCGACCTCTCGGAGGTCATACAGCTTCAGGACGGACTTCAGGCTCGTCAGCCCCTGCTCCAGGGTAGGCCCTCCGTGTCCGCTGACGATGCCGATGGGTTTGCGCTCGCCGACGAGCTCCTTGATCGCGGACGTGATGATGTACTCGAGCCCGGTCGTATCCTGAATGACCGGGATCGTTCGCGTCTCATCGAGGTAGTGCAGGACCATGCCCCGGTAGCCTTCGACGACCGAAACCTGGTCTTCCTCGATCTTCTGGTGCGCAACCGGTTGCACGCCATCTGCGCGTGCCGCTTGCTGTTTCGCGTCGTTGTCGGGGTTGACGAAGTTGACGATGATCTGGCCGTTCGACGCTGCTGCGTATTCGGAGAGCAAATCGCGCACGCGTCGCTCGGTGGCATTGAAGGGAGGCGGGAGATTCTCCGTGAAGTAGGCCGTGACCTCGAGACGGTCGTCGAGACTCGCAGCGAGCCGTGTGGAGCCCTCAGCCAAGGAGAAAAGTCCGTTCTGAGTCAGGTCGACGCGTGGCGAAGGGAAGTATGCCGCGAGCACATTGAGGAGGATGAGGATGCCGCCCACGAACAAGAGAAAGAGCAATGACTCGCTTGCGGCGCGTTTTTGGATTCTAGATGACATGGGTCAGCTCCACCGCCGCGACTCCAATGCCCGAAACGCGAGTGCTAGCGCGAATATAGTCACGGAGAAGAAGAAGAGAACATCACGCAGGTCGACCACCCCGCGCGCCATGCTTTGGAAGTGGTAGTCGAATGATAGCCACTCGAGCACTGAAGCCGCATTCGTCGGCAGCAGCGCCAAGAACTTGTCGAGCACCCAGAAGAACACGCTCAACGTCAGCGCGACGAACAGCGCGATCAGCTGATTGTTGGTCCAACTTGAGGCCATCAAGCCGATGGCAAGAAGAGCCGACCCTTGTAGGAACAAGCCGAGATAGCCGCTCCACACCGGGCCCCAATCGAGGTTGCCGAGGGTGGAGACGCTGATCGGGTATGCGACGGTGAGCGCCAGGAGGACGGCGTAAAGCCCCACGACCCCGAGGAACTTCCCCAGAATCACCTGCGCCTCAGTCACCGGCATGGTGATGAGAAGCTCGATCGTGCCGGTGCGCTTCTCCTCGGCGAGCAGACCCATCGTCAGCGCCGGGAGGGCGAATACGAGGATGAGGCCCAGCCAGCGAAACATCTCGCGCGTGCTTGCGCGGCCATAGAGGAAAAATGTGTTCCAGAAGAAGAAGCCCAACGTCGACATGACGATGCAGATGACGATGTAAGCGACGGGGCCGTTGAAGTAGCTTCGGAACTGGCGGCCGCCGATAGTGAAGATGTGTCTCATGATGGCTCTCCTGCGTTGCCAGTCGTGAGCTGTCGAAATATGTCTTCGAAGTTTTCGCCATGCTGCTCGAGGCCGAGCAGCACGAGGTTAGCGGACACCGCTGCCTGGAAGATGTCGGCGCGCAGGTCCTGGTTGCCTTTCGGCACGACCTCGATGACCACTTCGCCGGCCGCCGCGCCGGTTTGCTCCTGCACACTTTGGGCATCGCCGATGACGGAGAACGCCTCGCGGATGGTGGATGCGGTGTGGCCGTTTTGCCGCAGGGTCGCGATGAAGCGCGGCTTGCCGGCCCGCGCGGCGAGCTGGTCCGGGGTGTCGTCCGCTACGAGCTCGCCCTGCGAGATGATCAGGACGCGCCCACACGTGACGCGTACCTCCGCCAGATTGTGGGTCGACAGGATGACCGTGCGCTCGCGGCCGATCTCGCGAATCAACTCTCGGATTTCAGCGGCCTGGTTTGGATCGAGACCGCTCATTGGCTCGTCGAGAATCAGCACCGGGGGCTCGTGAATCAGGGCTTGCGCGAGGCCAACGCGCTGGCGGAAGCCTTTTGAAAGCTCGCCGATGCTCTTGCCGATGACCTCGCCTAGGTTGGTTTCTTCAGCGACTTTACGAAGCCTCGTATGGAGCCCGGTGCCGCTGAGCCCGCGCATCCTGCCAACGAACTCGAGGTACTCGAGCACGAGCATCTCGGTGTAGAGCGGGGTGTTTTCTGGCAGATAGCCGATCGCTTTGCGGACCGAGATCGGGTCGTCGAAGATGTCGGCACCGCCGATGCGGGCGGTCCCTTCGGAGGGCGCGATGAAGCACGTGAGTATCTTCATCGCCGTGGTCTTCCCAGCGCCGTTGGGGCCCAGGAAACCGACGACCTCTCCGCGGTTGACTTGAAAAGTAGCGCTCTTGAGGGCGGTGACTGAGCCGTAGTGCTTGGTCAACTCCCGCGCGTCGATCATCACATCGGTCATATTCTTCCTCGCATGTGATCCGTTGCTTTTCGCAGGGCTGGCGGAGGGTACACCTGGCTCTAGGCCTGTCAAGACACCCCTGGCGGCCTAAACGGCCGTCCCGTGGCACGATGTCGTGAGCATGAGGCCCCCGAAAGCACTTCCCAAACCAGCAGAGGGGGCGATGGCGCGCGTCGCGCGCCGCGCTGCCGATGTCTGGCCGTTTACAACGCTCGGAATGGCGCTGGGGCTGTTCGCGTCGGTATCGCTGGTCAGCTTCGGCTTCAAGAAGCTCGATCTGGTCTTGCTGGTGCTCGGCTACGGCGGTGCGGGTCTTCTCGCGATCTCGAGTGTGGTGGTCGCGTCGACCGCACTCGGGCTTTGGCTGCGGCTCAGGCGGGCTGCTTTTCGTTGGTCGACTTCGACGTTCGAGACGGGCGCACCTTTGCCGACGGGATTCTCGCTTCCGTCCCTCTGGTGGCTTCCGTTGGTGGAGCTTCGGTGGAGCTGGGTGTCGCCCGACGCCATCGTTGCCGATCACGTTTCAGAGGGCGGGCGGTTTCGAGAGCGGGTGACGCTCCGCCGGCGGGGTATTTTTCCGTCGATCACGCGCCGGATCGTAGTGCAGGATGCGTTTGGGCTGTCGCGCATCGCCTTTCGGCATCGCCAGCCCGGCCCTATCGAGGTGCGTCCCCACGTGGGCGGAATTCGGCGTTTGCCCGTTCTCACCTCCCTGACCGGCGGCGAGGAGTACCCGCATCCGATGGGGTTGGAGGACGGCGATCGGGTTGAGCTCAGGAGATACGTGCCAGGCGACTCCGCGCGTTTCATTCATTGGAAGGTCTTCGGCCGTACGCGCAAGCTGATGGTGCGCACCCCAGAGCGCGCCTTGACTCGAGCCCGTAGGACTGTCGCCTACCTCGTCGCCGGTGCACACGATGAAGCAGCCGCCGCGGCTGCACGGGTCGCCATCGAGGAAGAAGCGCTTGGCACGGACTGGCAGTTTGCGGCTGACGGTTCTCCGGAGGCCACGTCGGATCGTTCCGAGGCGCTCCACAAGGTAGTGACGTCATCGGGGTTTGCGGGGCAGAGCGGGAGCGGGATGAAGCGCTTTCTGGCAGAGGTGGATCCACGTGGGCCCGCCGCGCTCGTGGTGTTCGCGCCTCCGACGATGGGAGGCTGGCTCGACGAGATGCGCTCGCTCACGACCCGACGTTACGGCCGTGTCCGTGTCGTCATCGCGGTCGATGCCGTTCACGATCCGCATGCTCAGTCGCGCTGGCAGCGTTGGCTTCTCACGCCGATCGGCCCATCGGGCGTCGAGCGCGGTGATCTCGAGCGGGTCGGTCGGGCGTTGGGTCAGCTTCGGTGCGAGGTCGTCATCATCGATCGGGTGAGCGGGAGGGTGCTCGGCGACGGGGTGCGTCTGGGCTCGGCCCGCAGGAGGGCCGCATGACGGCAATCGTTCGACCCAAGTCGGTTGGGGTGGCAAGCGCCGTCGCCGAAGTCGGAAGAGCCACGATCCACGGCCTCGGTTGGAGCGTACTGGTTGCGACGATGGCACCCTCCGGTTCCGTTCTCGCAGCTTTCCTTGGAGGGCTCGGCGGGTGCCTCATCGGAGCCAAGCTCGGACGCACGCGCCTACGCACTTCGGCG
>CAZHPJ010000165.1:0-6800 GCA_964534585.1 uncultured Sandaracinaceae bacterium
GGTAGGAGAAGACCGGCCGGTCGGCTGCCTTGGGTAGGAAGTAGTACATGATGCCGAGAATCGGCGTGGTCAGAAAGAAGGCGACCGCGTTGTGGCCGTACCACCACTGCACCATCGCGTCCTGGACGCCGGCAAAAACCGAGTAGCTCTTGAACAGGCTCACCGGTATCTCGAGGCTGTTGACGATGTGGAGAACCGCAATCGTGATGATCGTCGCGATGTAGAACCATATCGCGACATAGAGATGCTTCTCTCTGCGCTTGCCGAGCGTCCAGAAGAAGTTGATCGCAAAGACGACCCAGATGACCGCGATGGCAATGTCGATCGGCCACTCGAGCTCGGCATATTCCTTCGCCGTGCTAATGCCGAGTGGCAGACTCACTGCGGCGGCGACGATGATGAGCTGCCAGCCCCAGAAATGGATGGCAGACAGCACATCGGAAGCGAGCCGGGCTTTTACCAGCCGCTGTGTCGAGTAGTAGATGCCCGAAAAGAGCATGTTGCCGACGAACGCGAAGATAGCCGCGTTGGTGTGCAACGGCCTCAAGCGACCAAACGACAAGTACGGCGCGAGGTTTGCCGGCCAGAACGCCAACTGGAGCGCAACGATGATGCCAACTAGCATGCCGACGATGCCAAACAGCACCGAGGCCCATAGGAACTGGCGGACGACCTTGTCGTTATAGACGATCCGTTGAGTCTCCATACTCGTCCTCTTCCCTCTCAGTTCCCCGCTCGACCGTTGGGGTGATCGGGCTTTCATCGTCAAGCGGCAGCAACGCGAGGCGATCGGCGTGATCAAACGTTCCTTGCCGGACGGTCCACACGAAAAACGCCACGGCGGCCCCAACTAGTAGCACGCTAACGAAAATCAGTAAGATCAAGATCTCCATGGGAGTCCCTTTTTCGACAATGCCAGCACGGTGTATGCGAGCGTGATCAACGAGCTGAGCGGCATTAGCACAGCCGCGACCCAAGGCCTCATCAATCCGGCCATTGCGAGTGAAACAGCGAGCACATTGTACGTGATTGCAAAGGCAAGGATACGCCGAACCACTTGCGCCAGGGTGTCGGACGCGCGCAAAACTTGCGCGATGGGGCGCAAGCCCGGTGACACGAAGTAGAAGTCGCACCGCGAGGCCATGAAAGGCCGATTCACGGCGGGTGTTCCGGAGCAGGCCGCTTCTCGCATCGCGACTTGGTCGTTCAACCCGTCGCCCACGAGCAAGGTCGCTGCCGGATCATGCCCGCGGACATAGACCGCTTTTTGTTCAGGGCTTCGGCCGCCAATGCATGTTTCCGGGGGCATGTCCAAGCTGGCGCCCAAGATGGTGACGCGAGACTGGGCGTCGCCGCTGAGGATGGCAAGTTGGTAGCCCTCGTCTTTGAGCTTTTTGATTTCGTCCTGGGCGCCGGGGCGGAGTTGCTCGTCGGTGAGCAGATCCGCGAGCACGTGGTCATCGACCGAGAACACGACATCGCCGTTTGCGGACGAGGCGGCCTCGGCCCAGCTCGGAGCGCCCAGCTTGTACTCGAGGCCCCGATGCTCGGCGCGGATACCGTAGCCGGTTTCTTCCTCGACCTCGAGCTCCGTGAAGCGAGCCGCTTGGTGTCCTTCGAGAGCGCGCCGTACCGCCACGCTCTTCGGGTGCGCGCTGCGAGCCGTCATGTTGTATAGCAGCGTGATCTCCTGATTCGAGAGGCCCTCGAGCGCACCGCTGTTGACCACCTCGAGCATGCCGGTGGTGAGCGTGCCGGTTTTGTCAAAGACGACGCGTGTTATCGAGCGCGCGCGATCGAGAAAATCGCCGACCCGCACGAAGATGCCGGCGCGCCGGAGCTGCGTGAGCACGAGCTCGTAGGCGAGCGGCGCCGCAATACCGAACGCGCAGGGGCAGGTGACGACCAGAATCGCGGTGCCTACCTCGATGGCGAATAGTGGCTCGCCTGTGCGCCACCACCAAAACGCGATGCCGGTTGTGGCCAAAGTAATGACTCCGACGACGTAGTATCGCGAGAGGCGCGCCCACCAACGAGTCGCTAGGGGACCGTCGCCCTGGGACGCAGGGTCGCGCCCGAGGAGCCCGACCAGCGACGACGCCGCGAAATTGGTCGCGGCGATGCCGGAGAAGGCACGATCGCCGACGTTGAAGGCGCCGGCGGGCAGCGCATCGCCCACGTCGAACCGGCGGGGTCTGCTTTCGCCGTCGATCCAGTCGAGTGAGCAGCTCGCCGAGTTGTCCAACACGCGAAGCTCTACAGGTACGAGATCACCGGGCGCGATGAGCAACCGGTCGCCTTCCTCGATGCCGATGCATGGCACGATGCGAACGATGCCGTCTTTTACCTCGCGCGTGAGGAGGCTTTCGGTGCCGTCGTCGGCGAGCAGCTGCGCGCGGTTGCGTTCGAGCATGCGCTGCTGAAGCCATCGACCGACCAGCATCAAGGCGACGAACACCGTGAGCGTATCGATGTAGGCCGCGTGACCGGACGCAAAGAAGAAGGAATAGGTCGAGCCCGCAAATGCGAGCACGATACCGAGCGCGATGGGGACATCGAGGTGGAGCATGCGGCGACGCACGGCGCGGAACGCCGACCCGATGAATACCGAGCCACCCACCATCACGGCGAGGACGCCTGCGGCGTAGCTCAGCTGGTTCAAGATTTCGTATATCGGTCCTTCGCGCAGGCCGAGGTACATGGCGATCGCAAAGAGCATCACGTTGGCCGCCAACGCAGCGCAGATGCCCACGCGCAGCAATAGGTCGTCGGAGGGTCGCGCTCCCGTCGAACGACCCGGTCCGAGCAGGTATCCGACCCCTTCCACGGAATCGACCCAGTCCGACAGGGGGAACTCGGGAGAGACACGGAGCTCGAGGCGTCCGAGGGCCGGGTTGATCGACAGCACGCCGGAGCGGCCGCCACCGTGTCGCCGGAAGAGCTCCTCGATCAGCCAGACGCAGGCGGCACAGTGGATCCCCTGGATGTCGAGCTCGATACGCGTGACGCCGCTTTCTTGGGCGCGGCCTTCTTCGATCAGCTCGAGCCACTTGTGGTCGATTCGGCGGGATTCCAGGTCCGCCGGGGGAAGCCCGGGGCCGCGTCGAAGGTCGTAGTACCGGGTAAGCCCGGCCTTGGTGAGGATGCCGTG
Source organism: uncultured Sandaracinaceae bacterium (assembly GCA_964534585.1). Classification (GTDB taxonomy): domain Bacteria; phylum Myxococcota_A; class Polyangia; order Polyangiales; family Houyiibacteriaceae; genus SG8-38. The sequence continues at coordinate 3,152 of CAZHPJ010000165.1, forward strand.
CACGGCCCGACAGCCGCGGCAACAATACGGCGCGAAAGTATCATTCAGCAACGGCTGCGCACAATGGACACAGCGAGACACCGAAGGCAGGGACTGCCTCACGGGAACGTCGCGAACGGCTGGCTCGGGGGCGGTCACGGCGAATGGGAATGGTGCTGGCGCGCTTCGTGATTGTCTTGGCCTTGCGCGGCTGCGTGACACGACGAGGCGTCACCCGTGCGCAGGGCGTGAACCGGGCGGATTACGAACAGTATCGAGCCGAGCGCGAGCACGACCGCGAGGATGCGCGAAGTGCCTGGCGTCGGGCGTCGAGCGAACCGTTCGAACAGCCAGGTCGCGCCTACCAAGCCGACGCCGCTCACCACGGCGAACGCGAGCATGCTCAGCGATCCGAGCGCGGTGGAGCCGGTTGCCGCTGCGATCAGCACCGCGGCGGCCAACGCGCCGCACGGGAGAAGCGCAGTGCCGAGACCGACGAAGAACGGATGGCGGCCCAGCCCCCCAAGCGCGCGGGAGCCTATCGACGGCGTCCCATCATCTTCCTTCGTCCGCAGGGTGACCAAAGGTTGGCTGGGCCTGCGCCACAGGCGAAGCGCAGCCAGGCCCAGGCCGAGGGCAAGCGACCAGCTCAGCAGCGCGCTGCCCCACGCCTGAGAAAGGCTTACCGCCATCGCGCCGCCGATCGTCCCGGCGATTGCGCCGAGCACCGAATAACCAATGAAGCGGCCGAGCTGGTAGCGGCCTTGCCCCAAGGCACCAGGCCGTCCACTGCACGCGTATGCAGCCAGCGGTCCGCACATGGCCGTGCAATGCGGAACCGATGCGAGGCCTGCGGCAGCCCCGGCAATTACTGCCGTCCACATACAGCCTCACTAGGGTCGATCATTCGATCCGTCACCTTGCAACCGGCGTGCCACGTCATGGCCAGTCTACTTATACCCGAAGACGCACACCCTGCGCGATGGCCTTTCGGGCGCGCGCAGAATGCGATGGATCGTGCGCCAGCGGGTGCTATCTCCAAGAAGCCATGGGCACTGCACAACGCAAGATGGTCCCGCGTGAGCACGGTGCCTACGCGGAGCTTCTGTTCCCGATAGTCACTGTATTTCTAGGTGGCCTGCTCACGACCTCGACCTGGCTGTTGGCCATTGGCGCGATTGCTTGTTTCCTTGCGAACGAGCCGCTTCTCGTCTTGTTTGGGCAGCGGGGGACCCGCACGAAGCGCGAGGAAAGCGACCGCGCGAAACGCGCCCTCCTGATCTTTCTCTCGGTCGCGTTTGGCGCCGGCATTGCGGGGCTACTGCTCGCACCGATGGTGGTTCAGTACGCGGTCGGCGTGCCGCTCCTCCTCGGCGCTGGCCTCGTGATGTTGGCCATTCAGGGGCTGGAGCGGAGCATGATCGGCGAAATATTGGCTGCCGCCACGCTCTCTTCGATTGCGATTCCGCTTGGGCTTTCCGCGGGCTTGAGCCTAGCCGCGGCGCTCGCAGTGGCCCTGATTTGGTTTGTGACCTCCCTTTTGGGGACAGCGGTGGTGCGACTCACCGTCGCGCGGACGAAGGCCAAAACCGAGCACGACCTCAGGGGTGTGCGCTTCAAGCGCGTTTTGTTGGTGTTGGCGTGTCTGCTGGTCATCGCAGTCGGCGTGGTTCCGCCCTACGGGTCTCGAGTGGGGCTTTGGGTTCTCGGCGCGGCGGTTCCGGTGGCAGTCGTGGTGCTCACGATGGCCGTCCTTCGGCCGACCGCCCGTCGACTGCGTCTCATGGGGTGGAGCCTGGTCGCCGCGAATCTTTGCTCGTTGATAGTGGTGGTCACCACGCTAAAGATCATTCAGGATTTCCATGCGGTGGAACCGACCCTGCCGTTCCCAATGTTCTAGCTCCGTAGCGGACGACATGAAGAGGAGAAGCTCGTGCTTGCAAAAGATATCATGACCGAGAATCCCGTGACCGCGACTGAGCTCATGTCGGTCGCCGAAGCGTTGGGGCTGCTGTATGAGCTCGATGTTCGGCACCTTCCGGTCGTCCGTGGCCGCGAGCTCGTAGGTATCATCAGCGACCGCGACCTTCGCCGCTTCAGGGAATCCGACGAGGACCTGGCGATCGAGGCCGTAGAGGACGCGGGCTCGGCGACCGTTGGCAGTTTCATGAACACCAGCCCAGTCAAGGTAGACCCCGAGACGAACCTCTCGGACATAGTCGAGCTGATGCTCATGCATCGCGTGGGGGCGATTCCAGTGGCCGACCTCGACACGGGCGATCTGCTTGGCATCGTCAGCTACGTAGATTTGCTGCGCGTGTTTCAGGGGACTCTGGAACCGGCCGCGTGAAGCTGATCACCTCGCACGAGACCACCGATTTCGACGGGCTGGCGTCGTGCGTGGCTCTGCAGAAGTTGTTCCCGGATTCGGTGATTGGCCTGAGCGGGGGCTTCGCGCCGAACGTTCATCAGTATCTCGCGCTTCACAGCGATCGGTTTCGCACGCAACGTTGTCAGGACCTCGATCTCTCGCAGGTCGACCTCTTGATGGTCACCGACGTGCGACGGCGCGGCCGCTTGGCCCACGTCGAAGAGGTGCTCGATCGCGCTGCGAGGAACCCGCGAAGCGTGCGCATTCTCGTTTGGGATCATCATCCGTCCGCGCCCGACGACTTGGATGCGGACGAGGAGTACGTGCAGCCAGTGGGCTCCGTCACGACGCTTCTGGTCGAAGAGCTTCGAGCACGGGGGTCGGAGGTCGATCGCGAAGAGGCCACGCTGTTTTCGCTCGGCATCCACGAGGACACGGGGTCACTCGTATATGCTCGTTCGAGCTCGCGCGACGCGATGGCGCTCGCCTGGTTGCTTGGGCAGGGCGCACAACCCGGCCTTCTACAACGGTTTCTGAGGCCACCGTTAGACGCCTTGGAGCGCAAGTTACTCGTGCGGTTGCTCGAGGCGGTGCATGACATGCCGCACTTCGGAGCATCGATCGGCGTCGCCGCGTTGGAGACGGCAGAAGTGCCGGCGAGCCTGGCGCGTGTGTCGACCGAGGCGTTTCGCATCCTGCCGCACGATGCGCTGTTTTGCGCGTATCAGTTGTCGAACAGCAAGACGCACATCATCGGGCGCGCACAGGCGAGCACGGTTCCGATAGGCGCGATTCTTCGAGAGCTCGGTGGTGGAGGGCATGCCGGGGCGGGTTCGGCCGTCATTCGCGGTCAGTCGCTCGATGAGGTCGTGAGCCGTTTGCATGCAGGTGTGGAGCGCACCTGCCGGCAGCCGCAATTCGTTCGCGATCTCATGTCCAGTCCTGTCCGAACCGTCACGCCCGACATGCCGCTTTCCGAGCTGGCACACTCACTGCACGAGTGGGGGCACACCGGCGCACCGGTCGTCGAAGACGGAAAGCTGGTCGGCGTGGTCTCACGCCGCGACGTCGAAAGGGCACAACGCGAAGGACGCGGGTCGCTCGCAGTCTCGAGTTGCATGGCTCACCACGTTCGGAGCGTGGGACCCGATGCGCCTCTCACCGAAGCTCTGGACCAAATGACGGTCCACAACATCGGCCGCCTTCCGGTGCTCGACGGCCCGAGGATCGTCGGCATCCTCTCGCGCGAAGACGTGCTGGGCCATCTCTACGAAGAGTCGCCCTGCTAGTGTGCGGATC
>CAZHPJ010000166.1:0-6737 GCA_964534585.1 uncultured Sandaracinaceae bacterium
CGGCGATTATGTCTACAACCCGGGGAGCCAGCATCAGCTCGAGGCCGGCGACTCGCTGATCGTCCTGGCGGACTCTGAAGACGTCGTTGCGCTCCGGGAGACCGTCACGGGCTGAACAGCCCGGTCTACCGTCGTCCTGAACGCAGATTCTAGCCGCGATTTCAGGGGCCGGAGGGCCTTGACGGCCACCCACGCGTGGTTAGGTTGGCTCAACTCCGACGATAGCTCGGGGGCCAAAGGAGACAGGAACACAATGGGAAAGATTATCGGCATCGACCTTGGGACGACCAACTCCGTCGTTGCGGTGATGGAGGGCAAGGAGCCGAAGGTCATCGTCAATGAGGAGGGTGACCGGATTACGCCGTCGGTAGTGGCGTGGGACGACCAGGGCGAGGTCCTAGTCGGCCAGATCGCCAAGCGACAGTCCATCACTAACCCCGAAGGCACCGTTTACTCGGCCAAGCGTTTCATGGGCCGCCGTTTCGACGAGCTCGGTAACGACGCCACGCGCATGCCTTACGACGTCATCCAGCGCAAAAATGGCGATGCGGGTTTCAAGGTGCGAGGCAAGGAGCTCTCGCCGCCGGAGGTTTCTGCGCAAGTGCTCCGTAAGCTGAAGAAGGCCGCGGAGAACTACCTGGGCGAGCCCGTGACCGACGCGGTGATCACCGTGCCCGCGTACTTCAACGACTCTCAGCGTCAGGCCACCAAGGACGCCGGAAAGATTGCCGGGCTCGAAGTAAAGCGAATCGTCAACGAGCCGACCGCAGCCGCCTTGGCGTATGGCCTCGATAAAACCGAGGACCATCTCATCGCCGTGTACGACTTCGGTGGCGGCACGTTCGATATTTCGATCCTCGAGGTAGGCAACAAGGTCGTCGATGTCGTGAGCACCAACGGTGACACGCACCTCGGCGGCGACGATATCGATCAGCGCATCATCGAGTACCTCGTGACCGAGTTCAAGAAGGACACCGGCATCGACGTGGGCGGAGACAAGATGGTTCTGCAGCGCCTCAAGGATGCAGCAGAAAAGGCCAAGATCGAGCTCAGCACGAAGTTGGAGACCACGGTCAACCTGCCGTTCCTCACGGCCGATGCAGCTGGCCCGAAGCATCTGAACATCCGGCTCACCCGCGCCAAGCTCGAGTCGATGATCGATGACCTGGTGCAGCGCACCCTCGAGCCCTGCAAGAAGGCGCTATCCGATGCGGGCAAGACAGCGGCGGACATCGCCGAGATCGTGCTGGTTGGTGGCTCGACACGTATGCCGGTCGTGCAAGAGATGGTGAGCAAGTTCTTTGGCAAGGAGCCCCACAAAGGCGTCAACCCGGACGAGGTCGTCGCGCTCGGTGCGGCGGTTCAGGCGGGCGTACTCTCTGGCGACGTGCAGGACATGGTCTTGCTAGACGTCACGCCGCTCAGCTTGGGCGTCGAGACCCTCGGCGGGGTCATGACCGCGCTCATCCCTCGGAACACCACCATCCCTACCCGGAAGGAAGAGGTTTTCTCGACTGCGGAAGACAGCCAGACGAAGGTCGAGATTCATGTCCTTCAAGGCGAACGTGCCGAGGCGGGCAACAACCGCACGTTGGGACGCTTCCACCTCGAAGGCATCATGCCCGCGCCGCGAGGCATCCCAAAGATCAAGGTCATCTTCGACATCGACGCCAACGGCATTCTGTCCGTCACGGCGAAGGACGAGGCGACCGGAAAGGACCAGAAGGTCACGATCACTGCGAACAGCGGCCTCTCCGACGACGAGATCGAGAAGATGGTCCAGGATGCGGCGTCCCACGAGGAGGAGGACCGCAAGCGCCGTGAGCAAGTCGAGGCCCGCAACAAGGCTGACCAGCTCGCCTACGGGGTCGAAAAGGCGCTTGAAGAGGTCAAAGACAAGCTTCCCGCCGACAAGGTTACTGAGGTCGAGGGCAAGGTGAAGTCGCTCCGCGATGCCATCGAAGCCAACGACAGCGCCGCGATGGCTTCCCACAGCGAGGCTCTAGAGGCGGCGATGAAGGAAATCGCCGAGGCAGCCTACAGTGCGGCGGCTGGGGCCACCGACGGGGCGCCGGGAGAAGCGGCTTCGGGAGCCGGCGCCGAGGAGTCGAGCAAAGGCGACGATGACGTCATTGATGCGGAGTTCGAGGAAAGCGACTGACACCGGTCTGACCGACCCTGAACAGCCCCGCCCGGCCTGATGCCGCGCGGGGTTTTTCATTGGGCTTGCCGGAAGCCGCGCACCCTCTATGTAATGGGGACAGCCGCCCGGAGTCGGGGGCTCGAATCCCATGCCGGCACTCGACATTCCTTTCTTCGGCACGCTGGTGCTGAGCCTGATCCTCATAAGCGCGTCGTACACCATGGCGGTGGCGATGGGTGCGGGCCGGGGCCGTCCGCACCTGCTCCCATCGGCACGCTGGGGTACGTACGCGACCTGCGCGCTCGTCCTCGTTGCGATCTGCGTTTTGGCCTACGCATTCCAGGTCCACGACTTCCGAATTCGGTACGTTGCGCGCTACAGCGACCGGTCGATGCCCTGGTGGTATTTGATCGCGTCGCTTTGGGGTGGTCAGGACGGCTCGCTCCTGTGGTGGGCATTCCTGCTCTCGGGCTACACGTTCTTCGTGACCCGCTGGCTCCGCGGCCGCTACACCGAGCTCCAACCGTGGATCATTGCCACCTTGATGAGCATCCTACTCTTCTTCGTGGTCTTGATGCTCTTCACGGCCAACCCGTTCGCAACGTACATCCGAACCACGCCGGGAGACGGCGAAGGCCTCAACCCGCTGCTTCAGAACTACTGGATGGCCATCCATCCACCGACCCTCTACCTCGGGTTCGTCGGCTGGTCCGTGCCGTTCGCGATCTTGATCGCTGCGCTGATCACGGGCCGCCTAGGCAACGAGTGGGTCCGCGCTGCGCGTCTCTGGTCGATGATCGCCTGGACCTTCCTGTCGCTCGGTCTGCTGCTCGGCCTCCTTTGGTCGTACGAAGAGCTCGGCTGGGGTGGATATTGGGCTTGGGATCCGGTTGAAAACGCCTCGTTCCTGCCCTGGTTGGTCGGCACCGCTTATTTGCACTCCGTCCTGATTCAGGAGCGGCGGCACATGATGAGGGTCTGGAACGTCTTCCTGCTGGCACTGACGTTCTTCCTCACCATCTTCGGCACCTTCCTGACGCGGTCGGGACTCATCGCGAGCGTGCACTCGTTCGCCCGTTCAGACATCGGGCAGTACTTCGTTTGGTACATGGCCTTCCTGCTCATCGGGATCGCAGCCCTGATCGTTTGGCGGCTCCCCAAGCTCAAGTCCGACAACGAGATCGAGTCGCTCGTCAGCCGCGAGTTCGCTTTCTTGCTGAATAACTGGGTGCTGCTTGGGATGATGGTGTTCGTACTGATCGCGACCACCTTCCCGCTGCTCAGCCAGTGGCTGCGAGGCGAGGAGGTCACCGTAGGTCCCGGCTTCTACAACAAGTGGATGGTGCCGCTCGGCATCATGCTCTTGTTTTTGGCAGGCCTCGGGCCGCTGATTGCGTGGCGCAAGGCGACCGGGTCCAAGCTCGCGCGTGCGATGGTCTTCCCGGTCGGCATCGGTGTGGCCGTCGCCGCGCTTCAGGTTCTCTTCGGCGCGCGATTCGGGTACCCACCCGTCGTCGAACTCACCGAGATTTACGACACGACCACCGGTACGGTCCTCGCGTGGATATCAGCCGTGGCTCCCGTCGTGTCTTTTGCGACGTGTGCCTTCGTGCTCGCGAGCGTCGGCCAGGAGTTTTGGCGCGGCGTCCGCGTTCGCATGAGAAAAGGGGAGGACGCGGCTACCGCGCTGGTGCGGCTCGTGTCCAAAGGCCGCCGCCGCTACGGCGGGTACATCGTTCACATCGGCATCGTGTTCATGTACATCGGCTTCACCGGCGCGGCCTACGACGTCGAGCAGGAGAGCGCGCTTCGACCGGGTGATACGATGTCGATCGGCAAGCACACCGTCCGTTACGACGGGCCCCGCATGGAGACCGACCCCAACAAGCGGATGATCTTCACGGACATGACCCTCCTCGACGAGGCCGGGAACGAACAAGGTCAGGTCTCGCCGGCCAAGTTCATCTATCGAACCCATCCGCAAATGCCGACGACCGAAGTGGCGATTCGCAGTCGCCTCAGCGAAGACGTCTACGTGATCATGAGCACGGTCGACCCGTCGACTCGCCGCGGCACGTTCCGGATCATCATTCGCCCACTGGTGGCATGGATTTGGTTTGGCGGCATCGTGCTGCTGCTCGGCGCGATTCTCGGGATGTGGCCCACGGGGCGCGAGCTTCTTCGGGAAGAGGTAGCGCGTCCGCGGCGCTTTCGTTTCTCTCCGGCCACAGCGGTGGTCGCGTTGGCGATCGTGGTAGCGACGATGATCGCTTGGGTGGGTGTTGCTTCGGCGCAGAACGACAGCAGCAGCTCGCTTCATGCAGGTTCGGTCGTCATCAACGACCACACCGAGCGGCAACTGTTCGGTCGCTTGCTGTGCCAGTGCGGCGATTGCGCGCGCTTGCCGCTCGACACCTGCGCATGCGGCTGGGCCGACGACAAGCGCGCAGAGATTCGCGAGCTACTCGCTGCGGGTGAAGAGCCGGTCGAAATCCAGGAGTCCTACCGCGCACAATTCGGCGCCAAGTCGCTTGCGATCCCCTCGGATGCGGGCTTGGACCGCGCGCTTTGGGCGGTTCCGGTGATCGCCATGGTCTTCGCAATCGGCTTCATCGTCATGATGGGGCGCCGATGGCAGCGGCGAGGCGCAAGCACGCAGACGAACGTGGCAGCCGCAGCCCATGAGGAGCTCGAGTACGACTCACGCCTCGACGAAGAGCTCGAGCGCTTGGAGCAAAGCTGATGAGTGAGCTCCTCCCCTGGTTCTTCATCATCGCTGCTTTCGTGGCGGTGGTCGCCGGGCTGTTCAGCTTGTGGCTCAGCCTGAGCCTAGCGCTTTCCGATGAAGTCTTGGGCGGCGCCCGCGCGCAGCTCACGACCGATGCACGCCGCGCGTTGCTCACCGAAAAGGAAGCGCTGCTCCAGGAGATCCAAGACGTTTCGTTCGAGCACGACGCGGGCAAGCTCTCGGACCGCGACTTCGAAGAGCTCAACGAAAAGCTCCGCGCTCAGGCGCGGCACATTCTTCACGCACTCGACGCGGGCGCGGAATCCTTTCGGGACGAAGCCAAGGCACTGATCGCCGAACGCATCGCAGACGAGGCCTGATGCGTACCGTAGCTCTCATGGGCCTTCTCGTGTGTGCCCCATCGATAGCATCCGCGCAGCAGGATCAAGCTGTCGTCAATCGCGTTCTCGGCGACGTGCCCGGACTCGTGACCTCGAGCGTCGACCCTGAGCTTCCCGCGGGGACGATTGCAGTCGAGGTAGTCGATTCAACCGGCGCCGCGGTGCCCAAGCAGGCGGTGCGTCTTGGCCTGATGGAGCAGTCGGGTGGGCGAGAGAGCAAGGCCTGCGTCACCGACGAGACGGGCACATGTTCTTTCGACTCCCTGCTGACCGATGCCAAGCATTCGTATCGAGTGAACGTGCCGTACGACGGCGCGCGCTACAGCTCGAAGCCGTTTCGGATCGACGCCACGAAAGGGCAGAGGGTCCGCGTGGTCCGACTGCCGACGACGACCGACAATCGGCGCGTCTTCCAAATACTCGGGCGCACGATGATCGAGTTCCGAGACGGCCGCGCCCACATCAGCCAGGAAGCGCGTCTGGCGAATCTCGGCGAAACGACATACGTGTTTCCCGAGGGTGGCATGTCGATTCGATTGCCGGACGGCTTCAAGGCGTTTGATTCGATGGAGGTGATGACCGATCAGCGTCTCGCGGCGACGGACGATGGGCTCGAGATCAGTGGCTCGATTCCACCCGGGCGGGCCGACCTGATGTGGACCTACGACATTGCGATCAGCGGCACGTCGCTTACGATCGAGCAGCCGGTGCCCTTTGCGACGATGGAGTACCAGGTCGTCAGCGACTACCTCGAGGGCATGACCCTCGAGGTCGAGGGCTTTCAGGTGGCCAGGGTGCATGAGGGCGCCGATCGGCGTTTTTTGGTCGCAGCCCTGATGCGGCGTCCCGGTGATCCCCCCGTCGACCCCTTGCGGATTCACATTCGCGGTATCCCCGGCGGGGGCCTGCTGCCCTATCTCGCTAGCGCGATCGCTGCAATCTTCGTTTTCTTGGGAATATGGCTTCTTTTTCGCCCCTTGGACCAGACTGCGATTGTGGCCAAGGTCCGCGAAGATCGCCGTGGCGAGTTGCTGGACGAGATCGCCTCGCTCGAGAGCCAACACAAGACCAAAGCGATCGGACCGAGTTTTTATGAGCATCGGCGGCGCGCGCTGACCGATGAGCTAGCAATCGTGCTTCGCCTGCAAAGTGAGGCCACGGGCCATTGATCCGCGGCACAAGGCCGCGTATGTTCGCCGCCGTCCATCGCGGCTAGGAGAAGAGGGGAGCCATGGCAGAAGGCCTGAATCGTGTGATGCTCATCGGGAACTTGGGTGCTGACCCGGAGCTCAAGTACACCCAGAACGGGCAAGCTGTGTTGCGCTTGCGCTTGGCAACGACCGAGTCCTACATGAATCGCTCGGGCGAGCGTCAGCAACGCACGGACTGGCACACCGTCATCGTCTGGGGCAAGCGCGGCGAAGCCCTCAACAACATCCTTTCCAAAGGCCGGAGCATCTGCATC
>CAZHPJ010000167.1:0-6705 GCA_964534585.1 uncultured Sandaracinaceae bacterium
GTGCTCGTCATGGAGCTCGTAGACGGATCCAACGTGAGCCGTTTGCTTCGCGCTGCGTCCGCCGATCTCCCGATCCCCTGGGATGTAGCGTTGCACATCGCATATCAAACGGCGCAAGCTCTCGACTACGCCCATCACGCCCTCGACGACCACGGCGAGCCGCTGGAGTTCGTCCATCGCGACGTCAGCCCGGCCAACATCTTGCTGAGCCGTACCGGGCACGTGAAGCTGACCGACTTTGGCATCGCGACGGTTCGAAGCCGCGCGCCAACCACTGAAGACGGCCAAGTTCGCGGCAAGCTCGGGTACATGTCCCCTGAACAGGTGCTCGGGAAGGAGCTCAGCGGCAAGAGCGACGTGTTCACGCTCTCGACCGTCCTGGCGGAAATGCTGATCGGTGAGCCGCTGTTCCAAGCTGAGAGTGAGCTGAACGTCCTCCTGCAGATTCGGGACGCGGACCTTCGAGTGCTGGCGCGGTGTGAGCGGCGCATTCCCCAAGACATCCGTGCCCTCGTTCTCCGAGGCCTCCAGCGTGATCCGGCGGAGCGGCCGACCGCCGGCGCGTTCGCCGAAGCGTGCGCAGAAGTGATCCGGCGCCGAGGAATGGGGCACGGCCCCGACCGCGTGGCGCGCCTCCTGTCGCAGCTGGACCTGGTCGAAGGCGACGCCCCCGAGGCCCACATGACGGGCGCCAAAGCACCTTCCTTGGTGGACAGCGACCTCATGCACCACGCCGGGCAGGAGCTCATCGGGCCGCAGGCCGTCACCTCGCCGACCATCTATCGCGTTCAGCTGCCGGACGGCAGCGTGATGGGGCCGATGAGCTATCCCCGCCTCATTCAGCTGCTCACGACCGGTGTCATCGACAGCCGCAGTAGCAAGATTTCCAAGGCTGACGGTACGTACCTGGCTCCTTCGCAACTTCCCGAGCTGACGCGCTTCGTCACCTCGCCTGGGCTTCAATGGAAGCTCGAAGAGCTCGCACAAGCCGAGAAGCAAGGGCAGCTCCGCGCGGCGACGTTGTTGCCGGTCTTCTACGACATCATCTCGAAGCAACAGACCGGTGTGCTGCACCTGTGGCAAAGAAATCGACGCAAGAAGATCTACTTCGTCGATGGCAAGCCCGAGTTCGTCGCATCGACGGACAAGTCGGAGCTTCTCGGCGAGTACCTGGTTGCGACCGGTCAATGCCTGCGCATGGAGATCGAGATGGCGCTGGCGCTCCTGCCGAAGTACGGCGGGCGCCTTGGCGACGCGCTCGTTGGGCTTGGGATTCTGCGCCCGGTCGAGCTGTTCCGGGCGATCAGCGATCAGGTGCGTGGCCGGCTGATGGAGTCCTTCCGATGGCGGCGTGGCGAATGGGCCTTCGTACGCGGCTCTCGCAGTCACGAGGAAACCTTCCCGACCGGACAGGATCCGTATGAGCTTCTTCGCGATGCCGCGAACGAGGCGCACCTGGAGGAGATCGAGTCAGTGCTCGAGCCGCTTCGCGAGCGCGTGCTCGAGCGATGCGAAGATGGACCTCCGCTGAGGGCGTTCCGTCTGGACCATGCATGGATCGGCACGCTGGAGTCGGTTTCGGGGGAATCGACGCTGGGCGGAGTCTTGGCACGGGAGAGCGCTTCGGGCGCCGATCTCGAGCCGGTCTACCGTGCGCTCTATCTGGGCCTTGCGTGTGGTCTGGTTCGGACCAAGGTGACTCCTTCCCAGATGCCGTTCCGAGAATCGTATAGCGCTTGAGCCGCATAGTGTCTTTCGTTGAGCTAACCCATCCAGGGACCACGCCGAGCTCCGTGCTCGTCGAAGTCCCCCATTCCGGATTACAGGTTCCCCCCGAGGTCGAATCCGAAATCGACGCGACGCCGTTGGCGTTGTTGCGCGACTCCGACATCTACGTCGATCAACTCTACCAACGCGCTCCGGAGAACGGCGCTACCCTCTTGGTGTCACGAGTGTCGCGGTACGTCGTCGATCTCAACCGCGGTCCCGACGACGTCGACTCAGCCGCTGTACCGAAGCACCCAAGAGCTCGCCACATTCCAGCGCGCGGCGTCGTCTGGCGCGCCAGGACTGACGGGACACCGCTTTTGCGTTCGCCGCTGACCATTGAACAATTTTCGCGGCGGCTCGAGCTTTTTTACGAGCCCTATCACCGAACGCTGCGCGAGGTCGCGGCCCAGATACGTGAGCGGCACGGCCAAGTCATGATCCTGGCGGCGCACTCGATGCCCTCTGCAGGTCGTCGAATGCTAGGCGGGGGACAGGTTCGTCGTGCTGACATCGTGCCCGGCACGCGCGGACGTTCTACCGCCGATGGCCGTATCATCGATTTGATCGATTCGCATTTTCGTGAAGCCGGTTTGAGCGTCAAGCACGACGACCCGTATCGCGGTGGCTGGACGACCTCGAGCTACGGTGCGCCCAAGCGAGGGCAACACGCCGTTCAGATCGAGCTCAACCGTGCGCTGTACGTCGACGAACAGACGAGCGAGATCAAGAAGAACGACTTCGCAAAGCTACAAACGGTGCTCGACCAGCTGGTTAGCAAGCTCGGCAAACTGGTGACAGGCTCAGCTCAGTTTGCGACGGGCTGATCGACCACGCCTGATGCGCTCGAACGAACCTCGAGGCGATAGCGGCTGTTTGCGGTCTGCAGGTAGTACGTGTCCTGCCCGCAAAGCTGAAGCACCCGCTTGACCGGAGTCGTGACGTACTCGTGCAGCCCATCGGCGAACTCGATAACGACCACGGAGCCCTTCCGGGGCGGCCGCAAGAGACGCCCAACGACAGCTCGGCCCGACTTCCGGCCTACTTTGCGAAGGACGACTTCCACAGCTCGAAAGTAGCATAATTGCACGCTCGAGCAAAGCTGACACGGAAAAATCCAGCCTTTTTGCGCATCCGCGTGTTTTGCGCCACGGGTGCAAGTCTTGCTCCACTACTGCGGCGAAGAGGCCGCCAGATGCGGCAAAACGCCGCGCCGTGCGGGACAGATGCGCGGATTTTCACCTAGTTTTCGCAGTTGCGTCGCTCGGCACAGTTAGTGCAAGTGCCGCCCAGTCATGGCGATGATTGTCACTGCGACGGTTCTGGACCGATACCGCGCCTCTCTCAAGCGGGTCGAGATCCTTGACACCGAAACTGAACGTGAGCTTGCACAGAGTTGGGCGGAAGGTAACCGATCGGCCGGGGCTCGTTTGATCGAGTCGAGCTTGCCGTTCGTCATCTCCATTGCGCGCGAGTATCGGCGTTGGGGAATTCCACTCGAAGATCTGGTTCAGCAGGGCAACCTCGGGCTGCTGAAAGCTGCGTCGAAATTCGACCCCGACAAGAACTGCCGGCTGATCACCTACGCAGCGTATTGGATTCGCGCCGAGATTCGCGACTACGTCGTGCGATCGTACCGGATCGTCCGGTTGGGGACGACGCGCACCGAGCGTCGCGCCATGCGAGCCTTTCGGCGAAAGGCCTTCGAATCTCCGCAGGCACTGGCGGAAGAAAGTGGCATGCCGCTCACGCGCGCAAAGCAGCTCTGGCCGCTGCTAGCGCGCGGTGACCTCTCTCTCGACGCGACCGTATCGGACGCACCCGCTGCGATGGAGCGTATGAGCTACAAGCAGCCGACGCCCGAAGAGTCGGTCGCGCGTTCGGAAGCGGTACACCACGTGCGTGCCGCGCTGCAGTCGGCGATGGAGGCCTTGACCGACCGCGAGCAACGCATCGTGGAGGCGCGCATCCTTTCCGACGAGCCGTGCACGCTCGAGGCGCTTGGCCGTGAGATGGGCGTCAGCAAGGAGCGGGTCCGGCAGCTCGAGGTCAGGGCCCGCGAGAAGCTCCGCAACTGCCTGGAGCACCTCCGGCCCGCCGCATGAGCCGGCGCGCGCGTCTCGCTTGACTCCGCGGGGCATCAGAAGCAATTTGCCGGCTCAGATGCTTCGCCGGTGCGCTGTTGCTTGTTCTGTACTAGTCCTCATCGCGAGCGCGGTGGGCTGTAAGCGCGACCTCGGGGAGTGCAACCTCGATGGGCAAACGACGGACGGACGCCCGATCGACGGGCCCGCAGCGTTCGATGTCGTGTATCGCTTCACCGACGGTCTGCCCATGTACGAAGGGCAGGCTCTCGTTCAATCGACCTGCGGCGCAGGGCAGTTCTGTCATTCGCCGGCCGCGATAGGCGCCGACCGGATCGGCGTGCCAGCCGAGCTGGACTTCGACGTAGACTTGGCGTGCACCGGCGAGTCGCAGGATCCGGCTTGTGCTCCGCCGCTCGAGAGTTGCCAAGGCGGCCAAACCGGCACTGCCTATTGCAAACGCCTCCAGCGGCTCGCTCTCAATCAGAATCAGATCAGGAGTTGGTCCGAGGGGATGATCCAGCAGATGCGTTCTGGGGCGATGCCACCTGGCGAAGCGGGTCGAGCCGTCCGTGATTCAAGGCAGTGGGTTCGGAAGTCTGACGGCACACTGCTGCCGCCGATTGAATCCTCGCAGGCACAGGACATCGTCCGCAACTGGCTCGCATGTCAGGCGCCGGTCATCGCGCGCACCGAGCTTGCGCCCTCCGAGGTGCTCCAGCTCGAGCCTTGCGACAGTGTCGACGACGAGACCTGCATCTATCGCGGGCCGGGGGGACCTCTGCCTGATCCGGTGTGGAGCGAGATCTACTGGAGCCTGATATTCACCCAGTGCGTCGTCTGTCACGGTCCGGCCAACACCAACGTGGACCCGAACCCCGACAACCCGCTCGACGGACAGATTCCAGGGGGCGCGAGCGCACCTGGCCTCGCCGCCTTGGATCTGACCGGCTCAAACACCATGGACACCACGAACTGGCCGGCCGAAGCCTGGGAGGCAGTGGTCGGCGTTGGGACGGCAGACCCCGGTCTCTGCGCGGGGCAAGGCACCCTTGTCATCCCGAACGATTCTGCAGGCTCTGTCTTGATCCAAAAGATGAGCGCGACGCAGACCTGCGGCGATTCGATGCCCCTCGGAAGCTCCGTTAGCGTGCCGTTCGTTCAAGTCGTCGAGGAATGGATCGACATGGGAGCGCCAAACGACTAGTGATGCGCGTGCGCCTGACTGCGTTGCTCCTGTTGTTACTCGTGGTGTCCGGCTGCAAGACAGCGCCCGCCTGTCCCCTTCAAGCTCGTACTGACGCAGCGAAAGCACTCCAAGATCACGCCACCCGTCAGGCCGGATGGCATTCGATCAAAGCCGAGGCGCGCGTGACGCAATGGGGTCGCAACGGGCGCATTCGAGGCACCGTGTTGATGTTTCTCGAGCGGCCGAATCGCGTCCGCTTCGATGTGATGACACAGATCGGGCCGGCCGCGGTGCTGACGAGCGATGGCGAGAGCTTCCAACTAAGCGACCTGCGTGAAGGCGCGTTTCTACACGGCCCGACCTGCCCGGAGAACATCGCACGCCTCTTGGGGATCTCGGTCGATGCCGAGAACGTTCTTCGGCTGCTCACGGGTGACACACCGACGATCGAAGCGACCGAGCGGTCGATGGAATGCCGCGACGGGCGCTATGTCGTGACCCTCGTCGCCGTTGATGGGACGACTCAGGAAGTGGCGTTTTCCGTCGACGCAGCCGATCAGGACAAGGCCCCTGAAGCGCAGCGCTTGACGCTTCGACGATCCACCGAGCGTGCCCCGGACGGGAAGACGCGCTGGGAAGCGACCTATGATGACTACATCGACGTCGAAGGCCAGGCGTTTCCGACGAACGTACGGTTCGTCGATGAGGTCAACGACGCCGACACCTCGGTGCGGGTGAAATCGATTTCCCTGAACCCCGAGATTCCGGAGGGAGTCTTTCGGCAAGTGCGCGGCCCTGGCATGTCGATCGAATTCGCTTCGTGCTCATGAAAAGCCGAGCATTAGCCCACCGATGCTAAGGTAGCGCCGCATGACCGAACCGCTGCTCAGCCTGCGCCACTTGGTCACGGCGTTCGAGACCGATGAGGGCTACTTGAGAGCCGTCGACGACGTCTCGTTCGACGTCTTTCCCGGTCGCACGTTAGGCATCGTCGGTGAGAGCGGCTGCGGGAAGAGCGTGACGTCGTTGTCGATCATGCGCTTGATCCCAAGCCCGCCCGGCTTCATCGAAGGCGGTGAGGCGTTGTTCGAAGGCCGCGACCTATTGCAGATCCCCGAGTCGGAGATGCGAAGCCTACGAGGCAACGAGATCTCGATGATCTTTCAGGAGCCAATGACATCGCTCAACCCGGTGTACACGGTCGGCTCGCAGATTGTGGAGGCGATTCGACTGCACCAGAAGGTGAGCCGCCGCGCCGCTAAGACCCGCGCAGTCGAGCTTCTGGATTTAGTTGGGATTCCGGCTCCCGCGGAGCGGGCCGCCTCGTATCCACACACTTTGTCGGGCGGTATGCGGCAGCGCGTGATGATCGCCATGGCCCTCGCGTGTGAGCCCCGCCTCTTGATCGCCGACGAGCCAACCACCGCGCTCGATGTGACGATTCAGGCGCAGATTCTGGATTTGCTCCGTTCGCTGCAAGAGGAGCTCGGCATGAGCATCATCTTCATCAGTCATGACCTCGGCGTGATGGCGGAGTTCGCTCACGAGATCGCTGTCATGTATGCTGGCAAGCTCGTCGAGCAGGCGGACACGAAGGTCTTGTTTCGGACGCCGCGCCATCCGTATACGCGAGGCCTGCTCCGCAGCTTGCCAAGCGCGCGCAAT
>CAZHPJ010000168.1:0-2064 GCA_964534585.1 uncultured Sandaracinaceae bacterium
CTTGCGGGGTGCAAGCTGCGACTAAGATGCACACCAGCACCGCCAGGGGCAGTGACGCGCGAGTCTCGGGTCTCGGGTCTCGGGCCTCAGGCCCCGAGGCTTGAGACTCGTGACTCGTGACTCGTGGCTCGTGGCCCGAGACCCGGGGCCCATGGCCCGAGGCTCTACGGATCTGTACACCCGTCTTCATCCAAGTCCCGCCCTTCGATCGCCTCTTCATTCGGACATTTGTCATCCACGTCCGGGATGAAGTCGTTGTCGTTGTCCGGATCCATACAGCCGTCCGCGTCCTGGAAGCCATCCATGTCCTCGGGAAGGCGCGGGCACTCGTCACGGGAATCGGGGATGCCGTCTGCGTCCAAGTCGTCAGTTTGGGGAGACCAGGAAAAGCCGACGATCGCGCGGAAGCGCGGCTGCCCGAGACCGCGGACGAGGCCCATGCCGAGCGCGGCGGTCATCGTCACGTTGTTCTTAGTCCAACGGACCCCGAGATCGCCTTCGAGGGTGTTGGTGCTTCGGCCGCGGAAAGAGGTCGTGCCACGGAGCTCGAGCAGCCCAACGAGCTCTTTGGCGGGCGGAATTGGTGGCTTCAACGAGAACCCGTACTGCAACTCCTGCCCGAGTGTGTCGGCGCCGAAGGTCCGTGAATTCACTCGGTAGCGCCAGCCGAGCATCGTTCCTGCGCCCACGCCGAGAATGTGAAAATCGCCGAGCAGTTGCGCATCGAACGAGAACTGCCCTTCACTTGCGTAGAGGCTCGAGCTTCCGATCGGCACGGGGATGGTGAGCAACAGACCGAGCCCGGGCCCGTCGGGGCGCATCTGGGTTTCTTCGGTCTTCTCTCCGACGAATCGGACCTTCGTGGTGAAGCGCGGATCCTCGACGGCGAATCCTGTCAACGAGCGTGGGCCGTTCGCGGGCGGGTCGATGTCCCCCGCTTGATAGAGCACCAGAGGCACTTCCAACGCGAGCGACCAACGGCCGAACAGACCGACCTCCAAGAACACGTCACCCGTCATCCGATGATCGATGACCTGCTCCCCGGTTCCGTCGCCGTATCGAATTCGCAGCGGCTCGTTCGAGTACCAAGAGACGAGGCCGACATTCCAACGAGCATGCCCCGGAGTGCCGCTCCCGTTGAACCCGAGAAAGCCGAATCGATCCAGCGCCGGCCGGAAGCGCTCGATGTTGATCTCCTGGGCGGAGGCTTGCGTCGACGTCATGAGCGCGATGACGAGCCCCAGGAAACCGACGAGACGCGCCACGAGCTAGCTCGTCCCCAGCAGATGAGAAGTGCGCACGTTCTTGAGCGCCGCAAGCATGCTTTGGCGTACCTGCGGCGCGCGCTGCTCGATGTCGTCGAGCATCTCCTTGACCTGCTGGCGCCAGAGGTTTTCCTGCGAGCCGCAAAGGTTGCACGGGATGATCGGGAAATTCAACTGCTCGGAGTATGCCGTGATGTCTCGCTCTGACGCATAAAGTAACGGTCGAATGACGGTGTTGCGGCCGTCATCGCTGACGTGCATCGCAGGCATGGCGCTCAGCGATCCGTTGAACATCATATTCAGCATGAGCGTCTCGATGGCGTCGTCGCGATGATGTCCGAGCGCGATCTTAGTGCAGCCGAGGCTCTGCGCGACGTTGTAGAGGATGCCGCGTCGTAGTCGCGCGCACATGCTGCAGTAGGTCTGTCCTTCGGGGATGAGCTTGGTCACCACTCGATAGGTGTCCTTGCGCACGATCCGATGCTCGTAGCCCCGCTCGCGCAACCATGCCTCGAGCGCCGCTCCGTCGTAGCCAGGTTGCCCCTGGTCGAGGTGTACCGCGATGATCTCGAACGACACGGGCGCCCGTTGACGCGCTCGCTCCAGCAGGTGCAGTAGTGTGTAGCTGTCCTTGCCGCCACTGATGGCGACCATCACGCGATCGCCGGCCTCGATGAGCTCGTAGTCCGCAACGCACCGCCCCATCTCGTGAGCGAGTCGCTTTTCCAAGATGGCCTGACCCACGCGCGATGGGTACCTGGCGAGCGCCTGCCCCGCAAGGCTCCTGGTCACTTGGCTC
>CAZHPJ010000168.1:2074-6693 GCA_964534585.1 uncultured Sandaracinaceae bacterium
GGTGTCTGCTGGTTCCTTGGCTCTTCGAAGCGCGACGGCGCGCGCGTGCGCCTCGCGGCCGTCGAGCCGGGCGAGCGCCTCGAGGAGGTCGGCCTGCTCGGTGATGGCAGCGCGCGAGTATCGAATCAGTGACGAGCGGACGACGAAATCGTAGACACCCAGCGGCGACGCATAGCGGACCGCCCCACCCGTGGGCAACACGTGGCTCGGTCCTGCCGCATAGTCGCCCGCGGCCTCAGGCGTGTGATAGCCGAGGAAGATCGCGCCGGCGGCTCCGATCCTCCCGAGCAGCGCTTCCGGATCGGCGACCGAAAGGCTCAAGTGCTCGACCGCGAGCGTGGTTGCGGCCCGACCGGCCTCGTCCAAATCGTCGACGACGAAGCAATGCCCGTTGTTGCGTATCGCTTCCTCGGCGATGGCTTTGCGAGGGAGTGACGCCAACTGCCGCGTGAGGGCGGCGTCGACCGCATCCGCCTGTGCACGCGAGAACACGACGGCAAGCGGGTACGCGGCCTCGTCGTGCTCTGCCTGCGACAGGAGATCGGCGGCGACGATCTCCGGGTCTGCTCCGTCGTCCGCGACGACGAGGATCTCGCTCGGCCCTGCAATCGAATCGATATCGACGACACCAAAGACCAGCCGCTTCGCGCAGGCTACGTAGATATTGCCTGGACCGACGACCTTGTCGACGCGGGCGACCGACTCGGTGCCGTACGCCACGGCCGCGATGGCTTGCGCACCGCCTGCATCGACCACCTCGGTCACCCCAGCGATGTCAGCCGCTGCCAAGATCTCCAGCGTGGGGTTTGGTGTGATCAGAACGATTCGCTGAACCCCGGCAACCGTCGCCGGGATAGCGGTCATCAGCACGGTGGACGGATATCGTGCCTTGCCACCGGGCGCGTATACCGCCACGGCGGCTACCGGTCGGACCTGCTGGCCGAGCTCGACGCCGTCCTCCTCGTAGCGGAACCCCGGCTCCCGTTGATGCTCGTGATACCGACGAATGCGGTCACCTGCCGCTCCGAGGGCGCCGCGGATGGCGGGATCGACCGCACGCGCCTCTTTCAACCAAGCGTCGCGACTCAAGACGAGCGATTGGGGACGCCGGCGATCGAAGCGCTCCGTGTAGTCGAGAACCGCCTCGTCGCCACGCTCACGCACCTCATCGAGGATTGCGCGCACGTCGGGCTCGACGCGGGCCAGATCTTCGTCGCCACGTCGGCTCAAAGACGTTAGCCTCTCTCGATAGCCCGGCTGGCCCTGTTCGTAAATCGCGAGCATTTGCTGGTTCTAGCGGCCCCGCAAACAGGGTCAACCACGCAACCTTGCCCTCCGGGGTGGAAAGTGCTCAGACTTCGCCGACTATGAGCGTACGCCTGTACAACACCCTGACGAGTCGCAAGGAGCCTTTCGAGCCGGCTGACCCCAACCACGCCCGCATTTACGTCTGCGGCCCGACTGTCTACGACTATGCGCATCTGGGCCACGCACGTTGTTACGTGGTCTACGACGTGCTGGTTCGTCACCTACGCGCCAACGGGATGAAGGTCACCTACGTCCGGAACATCACCGACATCGACGACAAGATCCTCAAGCGCGCCGCGGAGATCGATACCGAGCCGACCGCCCTCGCGACACGCTTTGCCGACGCATACTCGGAGGACATGCACCGGCTCGGCAACCTGGACCCGGACATCGAACCCCGTGTCAGCACCCACCTCGAAGACATCTTCGCGCTGGTGCAGAGACTGATCGACGGAGGTCATGCGTACCTATCCGACGGCGACGTCTACTTTTCGGTCGAGTCGTTTCCCGAGTACGGTAAGCTCAGCCATCGCGACCTGCAGCAAATGAGGCTCGGGGCAAGCGATCGGCTCGACGAAACGCAGACCGCGCGCAAGCGCCACCCGGCGGACTTCGCCTTGTGGAAGAAAAGCGAGGAGGACGCCTGGGGTTGGGAGAGCCCATGGGGGTCCGGACGCCCGGGCTGGCACATCGAGTGCTCGACGATGTCGATGAAGCACCTTGGCGATACGCTCGACCTGCATGGAGGCGGCCTGGACCTGGTGTTCCCGCACCACGAAAACGAGATCGCCCAGAGCGAGGCCGCGACCGGAAAGCCGTTTGCGCGGTGCTGGATGCACAACGGCTTCGTCGAAGTCGACAAAGAAAAAATGAGCAAGAGCCTCGGCAACTTCTTCACGACCCGAGACCTGTTCGATCGCGTCGAGCCCGAAGCGATCCGCTACTTCATGATGACGGTGCACTACCGCGCCCCGCTCAATCTCGACTGGACACTCGACGATGCCGGCAACGTGACAGGGTTCCCCCAAATCGAGGAAAGCGAGCGACGCCTGGCATACCTGTACAAAACAAAACAGCGGCTCGAGGGACTTCGGCCCAAGCGCGTGGTCGATGCAGACGCGGCTACCCCTGCTGAGATCGCGGGCTTCGGTGAAGCATTGCGCGGGTCGTTGGACGACGACCTCAACATGCCGGTGGCGCTCGCCAAGCTGGCCGACTTCCTCAAAGCGGTAAACGAGCTTTGCGACCAGGCGATGCACAAGAAGGGCGAGGCACCCCGGAGCTCCGTGGAGCACGCGCAGGCCGGATTCCGCGCGCTCGAGGCGGAGCTCGGGCTCGGCGCTGAGCCTGGCGACGCGATCCTTCTGCGGATGCGCGACCGAGGGGCCAAGGCGCGTGGTTTGGACGCTACGACCATTGAACGGCGAATCGCGGACCGCACGGAAGCTCGAAAGTCCAAGGACTTCGCGACGGCCGACCGAATTCGGGATGAGCTCGCAGCCCGGGGTGTGGAGCTGCTGGACGGCCCCGGAGGGACCGGCTGGACCATCGCCGACTGATGAGGCTATCAGGGGTGTCTCTCGCAAACACCATAAATTCTGGTTTTTCTCTGGGCCTTCCGCCGACCCAAATCTGTCACTGGCCTGTTCCGTGTGGCATCCTGATAGTTCCTTGGAGCACCAAGCCTTGAAGTCGTCTGTCCCAAAGCCCCTAGCTGAGGGCGCTTTGAGCGCCACGCCATTCGGCCACGTATTGCTCTCCATTCAGAAGAAGGGGCTCTCGGGCACCCTCGCGGTCTGGCCCGACGACGACCGACCCGGACAAGACCGCATCCTCTTTCGGGCGGGCGCCGCGGCAGCCGGACGATTCCTCGACCCGGCGGCCAACCTGGAGCGCGGCATGCTCAACATCTTCCATCGGAACAAGGGCCCGTACGCCTTCTACGAAGCGGACTTGGTCGGCGATGGTGACGGCACGATCCGGGGACAGATCGACATTCTTACGCTGATCGCGAATGCCCTTCGCGGCGAAGTCCCGAAGGACGCGATGGTACGGGTGATCCAGAAGCTCGGCCTCGAGCGCCAACGCGTCAAGAAAGGAGCTCCCTTGTTGAGGCTCCGACTTCAGTCGAACGAGATCGCGTTTGTCGAGCTGGTGCGCGCAGAGCCGGCGTCCGCTGCGATTCTCACCGAGCAGTTCGGCGACCCGAAGGTCGCGCAACGCATGCTTTACCTGCTCGCGATCACGGAATGTCTGGAACCGTACCGTCCGGTCTCACAAGAAAAGCTCAGGGCCGTCTCGCCGTCTTCGCAGCGATCGTCGTCTCCACCCGCACCGCGCAAGTCGGCGAGCTCTTCGGCAAGCGTATTGCCCCCGCGAGGCCGCTCGTCGTCTCCGCCCGGAGCTCGCGATTCGAATCTTCCCGGAGGGGACTCAGTCCTGCCGGCCTCGCTCAGCAACCTGCCACCGACCAAAACGCTTTCAGGTGAGATCGTCGCGCCGCGCGTATTGCCTCCGGATCCTCCGAGCTCGCTGGGCCCAGAGCATGAAGACCGGTGGAAAGAAGTCTCGCGAATCATCGGCATGATGGACCGCCAAAACTACTTCCAAATGCTCGGCGTGAAGGAGTCGGCCAGTGGCAACGACATCAGCAAGAAGTACATGATCCTCGCGAAGAAATGGCACCCCGACCGCCTGCGCCCTGAACTTTCGAAGCTGCGCCCTTGGGTTGAGGAGATCTTCCACATGCTCACCGTGGCCAGCGACACGCTCGGCGACACGAAAAAGCGGGGCGACTATCAGAAGATCGTGATGCAGGGCGGCGGTACTCCCGAAGCGGAACGCAAGCTTCAGGTGATGGTCGAGGCGGCGATCAACTTTCAGAAAGTCGACGTACTGGTGAAGCGACGGCGGTACGACGAGGCGCTGGAGTTCTGCGATGCGGCAATGGCCGTCGTTCGCAAGGAAGCCGACTACCCAGCCATGAAGGCATGGATCCTTCTACAGCGAGACGGTATCGGCGACGAAGGGGTCGCGGACGAAATCCGCAACCTGCTTCGCAAGGCCTTCTCGGTCAACGCAGACCACGTGCACGGCCACTTTGTGCGTGCGCATTTCTTGAAAAGGCAGGGCGACTACGACAAAGCGCTCAAGCACTTCAAGAAGGTTGCCAAGCTCGACCCGAAGAACTTCGAAGCGGTCCGCGAGGTCCGCATCGGCACGATGCGCCAAGCAAGAGGCCGTAGCAGCGCCCCGCCACCGCGCGGCGGCAGCAAACGCCCAAGCCTCTTCAGTAAGTTCTTCAAGAAGTA
>CAZHPJ010000169.1:0-4790 GCA_964534585.1 uncultured Sandaracinaceae bacterium
ACTCCACCCAAATCTCGAGCGCGACCTCCCGCCCCGACGCGGTCGTGAACGCACCGCGATGGCAGACCAGATCCCCGGCGACCAAAGCGAAGAGATAACTGGGCTTGGGGAAGGGATCTTCCCATTGGACCCAGTGGCGGCCGTTCGGAAGGCTGCCCTCGGCGATTCGATTCCCATTCGAGAGCAGAACGGGAACCGTGGACTGTGCGGCTTCGATGCGTGTCGTGAAGCGAGCCATCACGTCGGGCCGGTCCAGATAGTACGTGATCTGCCGAAAGCCCTCGGCCTCGCACTGCGTGCAAAAGGTGTCGTTCGACGTGTAGAGACCCGTGAGCTTCGTGTTCTCAGCGGGGTGGATGAGCACCTCGGTTTCGAGCTCGAAGCGCCCGGGCACATTCGGTATGCGAAGGCTCTGCGAATCGGCCTCGAACCGGGCGCCATCGAGTGAGGAGCCGTCGAGGCGCACCGAGCGAAGATCCAGTCCGTCGCCGTGCAGCAGCAAGGGCCCGCTACCATTCGGCAAGTCGGGATTGCGGCGAAGCTGCATCTTGGCCCTCACGACGCTCTCGGCCGGGTCGAGCTCGAAGCAGAGATCGATGGCATCGATCAAGAACTCGGACGGCCTGTAGTCCTTGCGATGAATTCGCTCGTGGGTGCCCTCGGTCATGCGGGGATTATAAGGGACGCGCCGATCGAGATCGTCCATTTCATCAAACGCGCACCTTGACGTGGCTGGGAGCAGTTGGTGCGGCGCCCTCGATCCCCTATGCTCGCCGCATGTCGAACCTGCCGCTCCGCAGGATACTGGGCCTGGCGCTGGCTTTCGTCGTGCTGGTCGCTGCCGTCGGCGGCGTTGCCTGGTGGCGGTTGCATCCATCGCCCCCGGGCCTCCAAGTATGGTGGAACGGTCAGGTCCTGACGATGAATGCCGATGGGCGGCAGGCCACGGCGCTCGTGATCGAGGACGACCGTATCGTGGCCGTGGGCAGTGATGACGACGTGCAGCGCTGGTTGCCCGACGCAGACGTCCAATTGGACCTCGGCGGACGAACGGTGGTCCCCGGCTTCATCGAAGCCCATGGGCATTTCCCGGGCGCGGGTCTCGGCGCCGTCGCGGCAGACCTGAACAGCCCGCCCATAGGCTCAATCACGAACATTGCCGGGCTGCTCGGCGCGTTGGTACAGCTCGACGCGTACCAGCCGGGCGACGACTGGCTGATTGGCTTCGGCTACGACGACACCATGCTGGAAGAAAAGCGCCATCTCACACGCGACGATCTCGACGGTGTGTCCATGACACGGCCGGTTATCGCATTGCACATCTCCGCGCACATGGTCGTCGTCAACTCGTTCGCGCTCGAGCGCCTCGGCATCGACGCAACGACCCCGGATCCCGAAGGGGGAGAGATTCGCAAGGACGTGGAGACGGGCGAGCCAACCGGCTTGCTGCTGGAAACGGCATCGCGCCCCGTCATGCTAGAAGCGCTCGACCTGCCGCTGTTGAAGCAACTCGACGTGGTGCGCTCGGCAGTAGAGACCTACGCGCAACAGGGGTTCACCACCGTCCAGAACGGTCTAGCGACGCTCAAACAAATCAAGGGAATGAGCGTTGCCTCCAAGGCCGGACTGATCCCCCAACGCTTGGTCGTCTGGCCCAAAGACGAGCTGGGCGTCGCTGCCGCGAAAGGCGCGATAGACCTCACTCAGTACGCCACCGATCGCATGGACATCGGCGCGGTCAAATTCGTCGGAGATGGGTCCATTCAAGGCTACACGGGCTTTCTCAGTGAACCCTACTACCAGCCTGGGGAACACAGCGCCGACTACCGCGGTTACCCCAACATCGAGGCCGAGGTGATGAAAGCACAAGTCAAAGCGGTGCATTGCGCGGACCAACAGGTCGCAGTGCACGGGAACGGCGATGCAGCGATCGATCAGTTCCTGGACGCGTGGGAGGCCGCTATCGAAGCTTGCGCCGCCGACGACGCGCGTCCCATTCTCGTTCATGCACAAATGGCGCGGCCCGATCAGCTGAAACGCATGCAACGACTTGCGGTCATCCCGAGCTTCTTCAGCGCTCATGTGTACTACTGGGGAGACCGCCACCGTGACATTTTCCTCGGGCCGGAGCGTGCTGCTCGAATCAGCCCCGCCGCCAGCGCCGCGAAGTTAGGACTGCGTTTCACGACGCACCTGGACACCCCCGTCGTGCCGATCGATTCCATGCTGCAACTGTGGACTCCGGTCGCGCGCGAAACTTCGAGCGGCCAAGTGCTGGGCGCCGAAGAGCGCATCTCCACGGAGCAAGCGCTGCGGGCCATGACCGCCGACGCCGCATGGGAGCTGCACATGGAGGATCGAGTTGGCTCCATCGAACCCGGCAAGCAGGCTGATCTCGTGATCCTTTCCGACAACCCGCTCGAGCGCAGCGGTGACCTGCGCGACATCCAAATAGAACGCACCCTCGTTGCCGGCGTCACGATTTTCGACAGCACACGATGAAAGGTCTGGCAGAGTCCAATGCCAAAACCAGAGCGAGAGCCCAAAAAGAGCGGACCCGGGTCGCGTCTCAGCGTTCTGTATCTCGTTGCCGCCATCGTCGGCGGGTCCCTACTGCTGCAGATGTGGGACACGTACAAGACGGTCGCGCCAATCCCGTACAGTGAATTCGAGAAGCTCCTCGAAGACGGAAAGGTCACAGACGTCGTCATCACGGACGACACCTTGCGGGGTGAGCTGACGGAAGCGGTCGACGGCAAGACGCGCTTCGTAACCAATCGGGTCGATCGCGAGCTGGCACAAAGCCTCCAAGCACGCGGTGTGAAGTATTCGAAGGAGCAGCAAAGCCCGCTCATGCGAGCTCTCGTGTCGTGGTTCTTTCCCATGCTGCTTCTAGTGGGGTTCTGGTTGTTCTTGAGCCGGCGAATGGCGGGGATGGGCGGGCCCGGCGCCGGGCTGATGTCGGTAGGAAAGAGCAAGGCGAAGGTCTACATGGAGACCGATACTCGAGTGACCTTCTCGGATGTCGCGGGCGTCGATGAAGCCAAGCAAGAGCTCCAAGAGGTCGTCGCGTTTCTCAAAGACCCGGAGTCCTACGGCCGGCTCGGTGCGCGTATGCCCAAAGGCATTCTGCTGGTGGGCGCGCCTGGCACGGGGAAAACGCTCTTGGCCCGAGCCGTAGCCGGCGAGTCGGGAGTCCCTTTCTTTTCCATCAGCGGCTCGGAGTTCGTGGAGATGTTCGTGGGCGTTGGCGCGGCACGGGTTCGAGATCTGTTCGACCAAGCCCGTCGGCAAGCCCCGTGCATCATCTTCATCGATGAGCTCGATGCCCTCGGCCGGGCGAGAAACGCGCAGCCTTTCAGCGGAGGCACCGATGAGAAGGAGCAGACACTCAACCAGTTGCTAGTCGAGCTCGACGGTTTCGACGCGTCGACGGGCATCGTGCTCCTTTCCGCCACGAACCGCCCCGAGATCTTGGACCCTGCCCTGTTGCGCGCGGGCCGCTTCGATCGCCAGGTGCTCGTCGATCGACCGGACCGAACCGGCAGAACCGCGATCCTCAAGGTGCACTCCAAGAAGGTAGCGCTGGCGTCCGAGCTCGGTCTGGACGCCGTGGCCGCGCTCACGCCGGGCTTCACCGGCGCCGACCTAGCGAATCTGGTCAACGAAGCCGCGTTAGTGGCGACGCGAAGAGGCGCCGAAGCGATCACCTTGGAGGATTTTACCGCTGCCATCGAGCGCATCGTCGCCGGCCTCGAGAAGAAAAACCGCCTCCTCAATCCGCGCGAGCGCAAGGTCGTCGCATACCATGAGATGGGTCACGCACTGGTGGCGCTGATGTGCAAGCAGTGCGACCCGGTTCACAAGGTGTCGATCATTCCACGGGGAATCGGAGCCCTGGGATACACGATGCAGCGGCCTACCGAAGATCGCTTCCTGATGACACGCGAAGAGCTACAAGAAAAAATGGCTGTTCTGTTGGGCGGCCGCGCTGCCGAGCAATTGGTTTTTGATCAGTGGTCCACGGGTGCGGCGGACGACCTCGCCAAGGTCACCGACATCGCGCGGAGCATGGTCACTCGCTATGGAATGGTGCCCGAGCTGGGCCACATGTCCTACGAGGGCGAGCCCTCGACTTTCTTGGGTGGCCCCAATTCCCCGTTCCGAACGCGAGACTACAGCGACGACACGGCTAGGGAGATCGACACAGCGGTCCGGGCCATGGTGCAAAGCTCTTTCGACAAGGCGCTCGCCATCCTCAGCGAGGAGCGTGACAACTTAGAAAAGGGCGCCAAGCAGTTGCTCGACAAAGAAACCCTCAGCGAAGCGGAGCTACAGGCTCTGTTCGGCGAGATCGAACAGAAGCACCACGATGGCAGCTAGACCAACGCGTAAACCGCCGCCCCGAGCATACCGAGCAGCGCGAAGATCCCGAGCGTGAAGACCCTCAGGCGGTACTTCACGATGTTCGACCCGGTATGAATGTACGCGTGAACCAAACGGCTCAGAACGAACAGGCAAGCCAAGCCGAGCGTCAAAGGGTTCACCGCCCCGAGCTCCCAAAGAACGATGGTGAGCAGGTAGAACAGCACCGGCAGCTCGAACTGATTGCGCAGGTTGTTGTTGACCTTGATGACGGAGTCAGGCCAAACGTTCGGATCGAGAGCGGCCTTTTGTCGATCGACGCCCCCAGCCTTCACCGCAGCGACCTTCACGTTCTTGAGGCGGATATACAGAGATAGCGTCAGCGCGGCTTGCACCAGGACGGGCCAGAAAATCAGCTTGGGGTC
>CAZHPJ010000169.1:4890-6667 GCA_964534585.1 uncultured Sandaracinaceae bacterium
CTATGGCACCGTGATGACGGAGCGCACGCCGAAGTGATCGGACAGAGGCACCATCTGCCCATCAACGGGCACGACATCGTCCTCGAACACCCGCGCGGTCGACTTCACCGAGTCGGCCGGCAAGTTGTGAATCAGAATGTGGTCGATCCAACCTGACGCCACCGCATCGGTGACCGGGTTGGTGCTGCAGAACGTGCAGAGGGGTGCACGCAGGTAGTCGGCTGTGTAGGCGGGTTCAAAGGCGAGCTCGAGAAGGTCCAAGGTCGCCTCGCCTTCCGCGACGATCTCCTGCTCAGGGTATGCGTGGCCCGCGTTGAGGTCGCCGAAGATCACAGCAGGTCTGGTCCCGCTCGTCTCGTTCACGTAGTCGATGAGCTTCTGCGCCTGGAGCTCCTGCCCGGCCTGCCAACCCTCGGGGCCCGTCTGCCCTTGGCCGTACTGCCCCGTATAGGGAAACACGTTGATTTCGAACTCCGCGACCGAAAAAATCGGCGTGAGGTGATTGCAGTAGACGTCGAGCTCTGCCCCATTGGGCAACTCGACTGTCGCATTGAGGATGGTGCGGCGGTTCCACGTGCCGGGCAGCACCCATTCCTTAGCGTTCTTGAGCGGATGACGGGAAAGAATCATCACGCCGTTCTGACCGCCAAAGGCGAGATCCTGGTTGAACACCGTGGCGCAGCTCGAGCGCATCTCTGCGAACGTCGAGGTCGGAAGCTGCGGGATGACACACGCGTAGCAACGCTGATGCTGAGGGTCGTCTCCGAACAAGAGCGGTGCGACGGCCGGGACGCACGAGGAAGAGGCGCACGAAGCGCTCGTCGTACGGCCCTCATCACTGTCCGGTATCGTTGAGCAGTTATCCCGAACGCAGTCAACGGCGTCCTTCATGAGCTCGGCGACGGTCACCCCATCGCCCACGTCGATGTCCGGACAAGGCACCGTGGTCGGAGCAGGCGGCACCTCCCCTTGTTGATCAGTCGGATCATCGACCGGCGTATCGAGGTTGTCTTCGAAGAACGCAGAGCTCGGATAGGCCGCAGCAGCCGCGTCTCGTATCATCTCTTTGTCCGCCTGGGCCCACACCTCCTGAAGGCAGATGATGTCCGCGTCATTGGCTGCAATAGCGTCGGCAATGGGTTGACGCCGCGCCTCCTCGAACGGGATGAAGGCGCCAGCCAGGGCGACATTGAATGTGTCGACCGCAACGTCTTGAGGGTCGCGGCTTTGACTGCTGTCGCCGCAGGCGGCCAACAGCGTGAGAATGCTGAGAAGAACTAAGCTACGCGTCATATCTGACCCCCGGATCGATGTGCGACACGAGCACCCGCATCACATGGTTGTGGCAAAATTGCGCAAACTAGGCCCCGGCGTCAACCCCCCAGTCCTCGGGCTACTCGATCCGTTGCAGCATCTCGTCGAAGAATGCGCCAAAGACGTCGGTCTTCTTGGATGGCCGGTCCGATAGGAACTCAGCGATGGGGCTCGAGACCAGGGTGTCGGCGCCGGCAAGCCAGGGGATCTGCTGCGCCGCGTCGATCGCCGCCACGACCGAAGCACGGTCTGCGCTGCCTCCCGATTCCTGCACGGCCCACTCATCGAGGGCCGTCAGCGCCGCCGCCGCCAACAGAGACAGCTTGAGGCTCGGTGCTTCGAGCTCGTTGCGTAGGGCTTCGTTTGCAAGCGCGCTCGTGAACGCATCGTGGTTCGCGTCGAGGGCGACGAGCTGGTCGCGGAGCGCAGCTTCGGCGCCGGGTGACGAGCTCATGACGAACGC
>CAZHPJ010000170.1:0-6640 GCA_964534585.1 uncultured Sandaracinaceae bacterium
GGCCGGTCGTGCAAGAGTTTCTCAGCCGGTTCGGCGCAACCGAGTAGGCGACTAGCCGGTTCGGCGCAACCGAACGGGTGACTAGCCGGTTCGGCGCAACCGAACGGGTGACTAGCCGGTTCGGCGAATGATGTGGAAGCCAAACGGCGTCTCGAGGATTCCGCTGGTGTCTCCGACGTCGAGTCCAAAAGCCATATCTTCGAAGCTTTTGACCATCTGACCGCGGCCGAAGGAGCCCAAATCACCGCCTGCTTGTGCCGAACCGCAATCGGAGTGCTCGCGTGCAAGAGCGGCAAACTCCGCGCCGCCTTGCAGCTGCTGCTCGATAGCCGCGATCTGAGACTCAGCTTCGGCCTTGGTGCGCGTGGCGGAGGAACGTTCCGAGCCCGCGTACATCAGTAGAATGTGTGAAGCATTGATCTGATCTGCCATGCCGGTCTCCCCCCCTTGAGGCCGGAACCCTAGCAGAAATCGACCGCACCCACAGAGGCTAAATCGGGCGCAGCTGACCCGAACACAGAACCTCGACGGCGGCGCGATCGACCTTCCCGGAGCCATTGAGTGGCATCGCGTCGAGCATGCAGATTCGCTTGGGGTGCTTGTGTGGCGCGAGCTCTTTCGCTAGCCGGTCACGGAGGGTGGCCGCGCTGTATCTCGGTGGGTCGAGCACGACAGCCGCAACGACTTCCTCGCCCCACTCGTCATGCGATAGCGAAAAAACACAAGCCGAGGCGATCCCCGGAACGGTTTCGAGCCATGCTTCGACTTCTCGAGGGGCAACGTTCTCGCCCCCCGTGACGATGAGGTCGTCGACGCGCCCCCGGACGAGAAGCTGGCCATCTTGCAAGAACGAACCGATATCGCCGGTCCTAAACCAGCCGTCCACAGTCCAGGGTGCGCCGCTTCGGTCCTCCCCGAGGTATCCGTCCATGAGCAGGTCGCCACGAAGCTGAATTTCGCCGCCATCGATCCGTACGTTGACGCCCCGCAAGGGCGCGCCCGATCCAGCCAATCCGCTTTGCTCGGGCTTCTGCGTCGTGACCTGCGAGCACGCCTCGGTGCATCCGTAGGTCGCTAGAGTTGGAACCTGCCGCTTTGCGGCAAGCTCACGTAGCGTATCGGGAAACGGCGCACCCCCGACTAGAACAGCACGGAGATCGGGGCTAGGCGTCCATGCGGGACTCTCGAAGGTCAACAATCGACGAAGCATGGTCGGCACAACACTGCACAACGTCACTCGATGTTCAGCCATGATGCGCGTCACCGCGCCCGGATCGAAAGCTCCTGGACTCAACACGACGCAGCGTCTGGCGATCAGGGAGCGAGTCACGATCGACAACCCCCCGATGTGGGCGGGCGGCATGCACAACAGCCAACGGTCCTCGGGCAGCCATCCGAGATTCGCAGCATGCGCTGCCTCCGATGCGATGAAGGCGCGGCGAGACAGACGGGCGCCACGGGGCTTGCCCGTAGAGCCGGAGGTATACACGATGGCTAGATCCTGGTCGGCGGAAACCGAATCTGGAGTCGAAGCGTTGTCAGCGCTCGCCTCATCGGGCCTCTGCTCGGTGATCACATACGCGGGCTGTGCCTCTCCCAACACGACAGCACGCTCACGATCGGTGAGGCCCGGGTGCAGCAGTACCGCAGGACAGCCAAGCTCGAAGAGCGCGTACAACCAGACGATCGAGTCGACATCCACGTTGGGCGTGAGAGCGACTCGGTTCCCGGGCGCGACACCCTCGGCTCGAAGCACCGTGAGGGCCTTGCGAACGCGTCGTGCCACGTCGGCGTATGACCAAACCGCGCCGTTGGCGACCAGGCAATCTCGCGCGGGAGCTTCATTCGCGGCCGCAAGCACGCTGAGCTCATGCATCGGGATCCCCTTCGAGCTGAAGCCCAAGGCCCGGCTCATCGTGCGGCACGATTTCCCGGCCCTGGATCGCAGCAATGCGGTGAGGCGGCCAGAGCGCTAGCGCTGGATGTAAACCGAGCCCGGCGGGGAGCTCGGTTTGAAGTGCGAGCGCGAGCTCGGCCGTCGCCGCTCTGGCGACCGGACCATCGAAGGTGTGCGACACCAAGTACTGGGCGCCATGTGCTGCAGCGCGCTCCACGACTTCGAATGCAGCCCGCAACCCGCCAAGCACCATCGGCTTGATGACGACGGCGCGGATCCTGCCACTCTCCAGCAACTGCTGCGAAAGAGTCTCATCGCGCAGCGTTTCGTCCAGCGCGAACGGCAGCGGCAGGCTCAGCGCAGCGGGCCATTCCGCCGACGCGACGGGCTCCTCGATCAGCTCCAATTCGAGAGCCTCCAGCGCCTCGGCGTGCCGGCGCAGTGCTTCGAGCGGGACGCGACGGTTGCCATCGAGCCGAAGAGGGAGCGTCCGGTGCGCCGCGCGAATCACCTCGAGGGCGGTCACCTCTGCGTCGAGGTCGGATCCAATCTTGAATTTCAGGTGCGTAGCGCCGTCGGCCAAGAGCGCATCAGTACACGCCGGCCACGACACCGGATTCGCTTCCAGCACGAGATCGGCGATCGGGACAGCTTGCCTCTCGACGTCGCCGCCGAGGATCTGATGCACGGGCTCGCCGCGCGTGTTGCCCAGCCAGTCGAGCAACGCCGTTTCGAGGGCGAATTTCGAAGAAGGATGCTCGAGCGGGTGCACGCCAAAGGTCTCCACGAGGAGCTCCAGCGGGCTCGCAAGCGGATTCGCGCGAATAGGCTCGTCCGCAAGACGCTGAAGCTCGTTGGTGACTTCTTCGATCACATCGGGGGAGTAGCCGGGCAGCGGAGAGGCTTCTCCAAGTCCGGTCGTGCCGTCGCCTCGCATGAGCCGAAGCACCGTAAACGTCCGCTTGGACAGACCAGCCCCACCGCCGACGAGCGCTTCGGGCAACTCCCCTTCGAGTACGTCGATTTGTGCATGCAGCTCAGTCACAGCGCGATCCCAATCGCGAAAAGAGCTCCGAACAATGAAAGGAGCTTTGCGGTTCCGGCGAGCGTCTGATTGAGGGCGACGCCACGGTCGTTCACGATGGAGCGAGACAGCCCGAGCGCCCAGAGGCTCGTCAGCAAAGGAAGCCCTACCCAAGCGCTGCTCCAGCCCAGAAGAAACATGCCGACGGGCGTCGCGTACGCAGCGGCTAGCAAGACGACGTACTCCCCCACGCCTGCTTCCCTCCCGAACCGAACGACGAGGGTCGTTTTACCCGCGCGGGCATCCCCTTCGAAGTCGCGCACGTTGTTCACGACGAGAATCGCGGTTGCCAGAGCGCCAATAGGGATCGACGCGGCCCAGGCGATGCCCGGCACGAACAGCGCTTGAACGAAGGCTGTCCCGCACACCGCCACGAACCCGAAGAATACCATCACGAATACGTCGCCAAGACCGTTGTACGCTAGCGGAAACGGGCCCCCGGTGTACGCGAGGCCCGCGGCCATCGATGCCAGACCGATGACGATCACGGCTGGCCCTGCAATCCAGGTGAGGTAGATGCCCGTCCCAAGTGCGAGCCCGAAAGTGGCAATGATCCCGCCACGGAGCTGGCGCACGGTGAGCAGTCCTGCCTGCGCAGCGCGAGTGGGACCAAGACGCGCTTCAGTGTCCGCCCCTTTCTGAAAGTCGAACATGTCGTTCGCGAAGTTCGTTGCGATCTGAATGAGAAAGGCGCCAAGTAGCGCCGCGAACGCGGCGTCCCATCGAACGCGGCCCACTTGCCATGCGCAGGCGGTGCCGACCGCAACCGGCGCGAATGCGGCGGTGAGGGTCGCGGGGCGCGCTGCAAGAACCCATGCGCGGAGCGAGCCTGGGGGGACCTCGGTCATACGCCCACCCTGTCCTGCGCCTGCTTCAAGGCAACAGCAACGGCCGCCGGCGCTTCGAGCACGACGTTGTGGCCAACACCTTCGACGATGTCCGCATCAATGTGAGCGTTCTCCTTCGCGAGCACGTTCGCAAGCCCGGAGAACTTAGAGTCGAGCGAACCTGCCATGAGCGTGATCGGGATCTGGAGGGACTCCATCGCAGAACGATAGTCCGGCATCTCGGCCAACCCGAGCACCTCCAGCGCTCGTGCCAGCCCCGCGGCGTCCTGAACGAGGCGGACGTCGCGTTGCGCTGCCAAAGCCTCTCGACAGAGATCGCGCTGGCTCGCAAACAGCGGCTCCTGTTCCCAGGCAGCCACGAACGCCGCTACACCTTCCTCTCGGAGCAAGCGCGCTCGCCTCGCATCGACTTCGCGACGCTCGACGCGGGTTGCTTCCTCTGTCAGTCCCGGATCAACCCCAATCAACACCACTGCATCGAAAAGGTCCGGTTCACTGGCGAGCAGCCCCAGCGCAACTCGCGCGCCCATCGAATACCCACAAAGCAGTCGCGGCGCCTCGAGGCTCGCAGCGAGCGAGACGAGACGCGCAACCTCACCCTCGAACGACTCTACATCCCTCTCCTGCCAGTCAGGACCGTGGCCTACCAAGCTCGGGACGAGGGGCGTCCGATCGAGCTCGGCGTGGGCAACGACACGATCCCAGCTGCGAGGCGCGCCCGTGAAGCCGTGCAGCAAGAGCCACATCAAAGCCCCTCGCGCTCAAAGGCCCGCTCGACGCTGGAACGGAGTGCCTGGTTCTGCTCGGCCGAACCATGCGGCGGAACCACTGCTTCGATGACCGTGCAGCCGCTCCGGCCATAGGCCGCTTCGAGCGCCGTACGTAGCTCCGCCAAGGCACTCACCGTCTCAAAGGCGCATCCATAGATCGAGGCCGCGCCCGCCATGTTCGCCCCATGCGGCGTCGTGAAGTACGGAAGCCATTCTCGTTTGCCGCAGCGCGCAATCGGCAGTTGC
Source organism: uncultured Sandaracinaceae bacterium (assembly GCA_964534585.1). Lineage (GTDB taxonomy): Bacteria > Myxococcota_A > Polyangia > Polyangiales > Houyiibacteriaceae > SG8-38. Next base: position 4,846 of record CAZHPJ010000170.1, read on the forward strand.
TCGAAGATCCGGCCGCCACCGTTGTTCACGACCACGACGACCAGCGGGCTCGATGCCTGCGAAGCGAGTTGGAGTCCATTGATGTCGTGGAGAAAGCTCACGTCCCCGACGAGCACGGCCGTGGCTGCCGATGCACATGACGCGACGCCTGCTGCGCCAGAGACGACCCCATCGATGCCGCTTACTCCGCGTTGGGAAAAGACACGAAGCGGTGAGCTACTCGGTGCCACCCAGGTGTCGAAGTTGCGAATCGGCAAGCTATTGCCCAAGACCAGCGCGCTGTCTTTCGGAGCCGCATCGCGAACCGTGCGAGCTATACCGGCTTCAGTCAGCTGATCGCCGGCTTCGCTGAGAAGCGCGGTGGCTGCGTCCCAAACCAATTGCTCTGCACGCTGGAACTTGGACAAAAACACCGTATCCCTCGAGGTGGTGGCGAAACTTTCGCTGGCCAATGCTCGGACGAAATCCCCGACCTGGGCTCGAACGATCAATTCGGCGTTTGACGCAGGGTCGACCCAATCCCACGGATGCACGACGATGCGGCGAATCCGGCGGGCTGCGCAAAGATCGTCCCAACCCTTCGAGACCGGGTTCGCTCCGAGCTGCAGGACGAAATCAGGAACTAACGCGGAGCCTCCGCGATTCGTTCGCCAGATCGTGTCGAAGGCGCCGATCACCGTTTCCGCGCCGGCTCCGAATCGAATCTGCGCAGACGCCTCCGCGGCAACGGCGAGGCCCGCGCAATCCGCAAGAGCCCGAACATCAGCGAGGACGACAGCCTGTTGCACCGGGGCAGGCCCGCACAAGACCAACGGGCGGGAAGCTTCGTCGAACGCGCTGAGCACGAATTTCAACACGCTCCCGTCGATCCCGCACGCAGCATGTACCGCAGACAGGGGTTCTTGGATGATCTTCTCGACGCGAGCATGAGCTTTCGCGCCTTCGCCGCGTGCCATCGTCGGCTCCAATGGCTTGCGCGTCGGCGCATTGAGGTGAACCGGTCCTGGACGGGTTCCCAACGCTTCGAAGACCGCACGGGTCGCCAGCCGCTTGGCAGCCCGCAAGCTCAGGTCGTCGGCACGGGGCTCGCCGAGTTGCGCAAAGAAGCGGACGTGGCGGCCATACAGGCCGACTTGATCGGTCGTCTGATTGGCGCCGCAACCCAGGAGCTCAGGAGGCCGGTCAGCCGAAAGCACCAGCAGAGGCACACCCGCTTCGCTGGCCTCGATCACTGCTGGGAAGTAGTTCGCGGGAGCGCTTCCCGACGTGCATAGGATCAACGACGGACGCCCCGTCGCCCGCGCTTGCCCCAACGCGTAGTGCGCGGCCGACCGCTCATCGAGCGAGCTGATACAACGAAGCCCCGCCTGCTCTAGCGCTGCAACCACGAACGGCGTGGAACGCGAACCTGGACTGATGACCGCGTCACGGACGCCAGCTTGGACGAAGCTATGGACGACGAGGCGCGCCCACTCGCTCTGTAGATCAGCGGCTGTCCCCATGGAGCGCTCCTAGAAGCGCCTGCATCTTGAGCTCGGTTTCCGCGTACTCCGCGTCAGGATCGGAGTCGGCCATGATTCCGGCGCCAGCGTAGACCCAGGCCTTCCCGTCGCGAAGCAAACCAGATCGCAACGCAACCACGAACTCGCCATCGCCCGCCGCATCGGTCCAGCCGACCGGGGCGCTGTACCACCCTCGGGCAAGCGCCTCGTGCTCGACGATCCATTGAGTGGCTTCTTTCGTAGGGACGCCGCCAACCGCCGGGGTTGGGTGCAGCGCTTGAACCAAAGCGAGG
>CAZHPJ010000171.1:0-6617 GCA_964534585.1 uncultured Sandaracinaceae bacterium
CTAGTCGCCTACTCGGTTGCGCCGAACCGGCTGAGAAACTCTTGCACGACCGGCCAGTAACCTTCACGGAAGGTCGGATACTCGAATCGGTAGCCGGTGTTTCGGAGCCGCGCGTTGGTGCAACGCTTGTTTAGTCGTTCGGTCACCGCTATGGGGGGCGCAGAGACACCCAGCTCTTCGCCGAGCCAGGTCACGACGCTCGCGGTCGTGACAGGCTCGTCGTCGGAGCCCAAGTAGAGGGCCTCTGGACGTTCGAGCCGCATCAGATGGTGCAACGCCCCGGCGCAGTCCTCGACATGAATACGGTTGGTCCAGCTATTGGTTGAGTCAGCTTCTCCCTTCCAAACCTTGCGCACGAGCTGCGTTCTGCCCGGCCCGTAGATGCCCGATAGTCGAACGTTGATTCCGATCTCTGGTGCCTCGCGGACCACCGCTTCGGCCTCGAGCAGAATCCGCCCGTTGAACCGGAGCGGCTCGGTCGCAGACATCTCGTCGACCCACTCGCCCTTGCTTTGACCGTAGACGGCGGTGCTCGAAGTGAACAAGACCCGCCGGAGCGGGCAGCCCGCGTCTTGCAGCACGCTCAACAGGTCACGCAGTCCATCGACGTACACCGAACGATAGTGCGCTTCGTCCCGCCGGTCCGCGCTTGCCGTGTAGAACAAGTAGTCGAAGGCGGAAGGCGGTGTACCGAAGCTCGTGGAGTTGGTCAGGTCGATGCACCAGGGCTGGACCCCTCGTGCAAGGGCCTTGATGTGACGGCGCACACCCCAGACCTCGCATCCGTCGGCGAGCAGGCGAGTCGCAAGCGCGTTTCCGACCTCACCGCAGCCGGCGATCAAAATTTTGTCTGGCATGCTTCAGCCACAAAGGCGGTTGCCGCCCTTGCCCTTAGCTGAATATGCGAAATCGTCGGCGCGTTTCAAGACGGCCTCGACCGTGTCCCCGGGGCGGGCAATGCTCAGTCCTGCGCTCGCGGTCACCGGGTTCGCTCGGTCGAATTTCATGCCCACCTCTCGAATCGCCGTGACGAAGCGGTTTCCCGCGACACGCCCTTCCTCTTGATTGGTGTCCGGGAGCACGATGATGAACTCGTCGCCGCCGTAGCGGCCCGCGACGTCGACCTCTCGGGTCGACCTTCGGAGTGCATCCGCCACGCTTTGAAGCATCTGATCGCCTTCGAGATGACCGTGGGTGTCGTTGACCCGCTTGAACTGGTCCAGGTCGATCATCACGACCGCCATCGGACGTCCACGATTCAACCAGGCCAGACCCTGCTCGACGTGGCTCAAGATGTGTCGGCGATTCCAGAGCTTGGTCAATGGGTCCTGCCGTGACAGCTCCGCGAGACGTTCGTTGGCGATCACGAGTTGGGTCTCGCGTTGATTGATCCTCTGGATCAGGGTCGCGACGATCGCGGTTCCGAACACCAGTAGCACGGTGACCATGAAGGCTTGCAAGAATCCTTCGAGCGCGTTGGGCCCTTGCGCCCGGAGCCACTCCGGGCCGTCAGGCGCGAACGGCAGCGCTCCCCGGACCTCCATGATGACGACCGCCGAGTACATCGAAGCGCCAATGCTAGAGAGTACGACGCCCATCCTCGGCGTCACGACGAGGGAGTTGACGATACCCGCTACGAAATACAGCGCGACGATCACCGTTCGAGACGAGCCGATGCGCTGGACGATGAACGTGAGCAACGCCATGTCGAGGATGCCGCCCAGGAACGGACGCCAGGGACCGGCGATATCGCGCCAGATCAGAAACTGCTCCACGATCGCAACACCGGCGTAGGCGATGAACACCCAGCGATGCGCGGTCATCGGCGGGTAGAGGAGCGGGACGAGCCAAATCCCGCAGGCTGCCAACATGAAGCGGACCCACGCCGTACCAAAAGCCAATTTGTTGGAATTCATTGCTAACGCACCGGTCTAAGCATTCTATCTTAACCCATCAGGATTACATGGGATTTTGTGAGCCCTCGCCTCGCTCTACTGGGTGTTCTTACGAGCGCACGCCCTCTTTTAAGGTCATTACGGCAGTTCTTCCGGGCGAGGTTTGAAGCAAATGGGCGACGACGCGACGACACAACGGCTCGAGCAGCTGATCGAGCAACGGATCGTCTTTTTCGACGGCGCGATGGGCACGATGATCCAACGAGCGGGCCTCGAAGAAGCCGACTTCCGGGGCGACCGCTTTCGGGATCATTCCGGTAGCTTGCAGGGAAACAACGACCTGCTGGTTCTCACCCGGCCGGACGTGATCCGCAGGATCCACGAGGAGTACCTCGACGCCGGCGCCGACATCATCGAAACCAACACGTTCAACGCGAACGCGTTCTCCCAGGCGGACTACGATCTGCAGGAAGCGGTCTACGATCTCAACGTCGCTGCTGCGCGGCTTGCCAAAGAGGCCACCGCCAGTCGCACGGACAGGCTGTGCTTCGTCGCGGGCGCGATCGGCCCTCTCAACAAGACCCTGAGTCTCAGCCCGGATGTCGATGATCCGGGCTTCAGGGCGCTCACTTTCGACGAAGCGCGGGAAGCGTATGCGGAGCAGGTGCGCGGCTTGATCGATGGCGGCTCAGACCTGCTGCTCGTCGAAACGATCTTCGATACGCTCAATGCCAAGGCCGCTTTGTCTGCCATCGACGACGTCTTTGCCGAAAAGGGTGTCCGTCTTCCCATCGTGATTTCGGTGACTATCGTGGACAAGAGCGGCCGCACCTTGTCCGGACAGACCGTCGAGGCCTTCTACGTCTCCATCGAGCATGCCGAACCGCTGGCGGTGGGGATCAACTGCTCGCTAGGCGCTAAAGAGATGCGCCCGTTCCTACAGGAGCTCGCTGGGATCGCTGACTGTTACGTGCATTGCTATCCCAATGCGGGCTTACCCAACGCTTTCGGCGGCTACGACCAGACTCCGCAAGAGATGGCCGACCTGCTGCGCGGCTTCGCTGCGGACGGGATGATCAACATTATCGGCGGCTGCTGCGGCACGACACCTGACCACATCCGGGCAGTCGTTGCGGCGGTTGGCAACGTGCCGCCCCGCCCGAAGCCCGAGCGCGAAACGCACTATCCGCGTTTGAGTGGTCTCGAGCCGCTGGTCGTTCGACCGGAGACCAATTTTCTCATGGTCGGCGAGCGGACTAACGTGACCGGGTCGGCCAGGTTCCGAAAGCTGATCACCGGCGGGGACTACCCGGAAGCGGTCTCTGTTGCCCTTCAGCAAGTACGTAGCGGCGCGAACATCATCGACGTCAATATGGACGAGGGCATGCTCGACTCCGAGCAGGCGATGACCAGGTTCCTGAATCTCATCGGTGCCGAGCCCGAGATCTCACGTGTGCCGATCATGATCGACAGCTCCAAGTGGAGCGTCATCGAAGCGGGTCTGAAGTGCGTGCAGGGTAAATCCCTGGTCAACTCGATCAGCTTGAAAGAGGGCGAGACCGAGTTCCTCGACAAGGCTCGGCGTGTGCGCCGCTATGGCGCTGGCGCCGTCGTGATGGCTTTCGACGAGGAAGGACAAGCCGACACTATCGAGCGGAAGGTCGAGATTTGCGCCCGCGCGTATCGCCTGCTCGTCGGGGAGGCGGGCTTTGCTCCCACCGACATCGTCTTCGACCCCAACGTCTTTGCGGTGGCTACCGGCATCGAGGAGCACAACGAGTACGCGATCCACTTCATCGAGGCGACGAGGCAGATCAAGGAGCGGTGCCCGGGAGCGTTGGTCAGTGGTGGGGTGAGTAACCTCAGCTTCTCGTTCCGAGGCAACAACCGAGTGCGCGAAGCCATGCACTCTGCCTTCCTCTATCACGCGATCAGCGCGGGCATGGACATGGGCATCGTCAACGCCGGCCAGCTCGAGGTCTACGAAGAGATCCCCAAAGAGCTCCTCGAGCATGTGGAGGACGTCCTCTTCAATCGCCGCGCTGACGCGACCGAGCGGTTGGTTACGCTGGCAGAGACGGTCAAAGGTAAGGGAAAGAGGCAGAAGCACGACCTCACTTGGCGCGAGGCGCCGGTCGAGCAGCGGATCTCGCACGCCCTGGTCAACGGCGTCGTAGATTTCGTCATCGAAGACACCGAGGAGGCCCGGCTGAAGTACGCGCGCCCGATTGAGGTCATCGAAGGGCCGCTGATGAAGGGCATGGCGGTCGTCGGTGACCTTTTCGGCGCAGGCAAGATGTTCCTGCCCCAGGTCGTTAAAAGTGCGCGCGTCATGAAGAAGGCCGTGGCGCATCTCGAGCCGTTCATGGAGGACGAGAGGCAAGATGGCTTCGTTCAGGCCAAGGTGCTGCTCGCGACGGTGAAGGGCGATGTCCACGACATCGGCAAGAACATCGTTGGAGTCGTGCTCGGTTGCAACAATTATGCGGTCATCGACCTGGGAGTCATGGTGCCGGCCGACAAGATCCTCGATGCCGCCGTGGCCGAGCGCTGCGACATCGTGGGGCTGAGCGGGCTGATCACGCCGTCACTCGACGAGATGGTACACGTGGCTTCCGAGATGCAGCGTCGGGGCATGGACCTTCCTCTCTTGATCGGCGGTGCGACCACCAGCCGCGCGCACACCGCCGTCAAGGTTGCGCCGGCCTATGACGGCAGCACCGTGCACGTCCTAGACGCTTCCCGTGTCGTCAACGTGGTGTCCGATCTGTTGAGCCCCGAGCGCCGAGTAGAGCTCGACGCCAAGAATCGAAGCGAGCAGGAAAAGTCCCGAAGGCTGTTCGAGCACCGGCGGAACCGAGAGCTGATTTCCATCGATATTGCGCGGGAAAATCCGGCGTCGATCCAATGGCGAAGCGAAGATCTTCCTACCCCGGCGTTCGAGGGGCCGCGAGTCGTCGATGACGTGAGCCTCGAAGAGATCGCTCGCTATATCGACTGGACCTTCTTCTTCTCGGCCTGGGAGCTCAAGGGGAAGTTCCCCAAGATTTTGGAGCATGAGCGTTACGGCGCCGCCGCGCGTGAGCTCTACGACCATGGCCGCGCGTTGCTCGACCGCATCATTTCGGAGAAGCTCCTCACGCCCCGCGGCGTGTATGGCTTTTGGCCGGCGAACCAAGATGGCGACGACATCGTTGTGTGGCACGAAGGGGCGCGTAGTCGTGAGAAGATGCGTTTTCACATGTTGCGCCAACAGGCGACGAAGCCGAACGAGCAACCATACTTCTGCCTTTCTGATTTCGTGGCGCCTGTGAGCACCGGTCTGCGAGATCACATCGGTGCGTTTGCCGTTACCACAGGCATCGGCGCCGGAGAGCTCTCCCGAAGCTTCGAGCAAGACCACGATGACTACAACTCGATCATGGTAAAATCGCTTGCAGACCGCTTGGCCGAAGCTTTCGCCGAGTTGATGCATGAGCGTGCACGCCGCGAGTGGGGTTACGAGCCCGCGGATGGCCTCAGCAACGAGGAGCTCGTCGCGGAGAAGTATGACGGCATCCGACCGGCCTTCGGCTACCCCGCGTGTCCGGACCATACGGAAAAGAAAGCTTTGTGGGAGTTGCTCGGTGCGAACGAAATCGGTATCTCCCTGACGGAGAACTTCGCGATGAACCCGGCCGCCAGCGTCAGCGGCATTTACCTGGGTCACCCGAAGTCCCGCTATTTCGCTGTGGGTCCCATCGACCGCGACCAGGTCGAGGACTATGCCCACCGAAAGCAGATGACTGTTGCTGAGGTGGAGCGCTGGCTACAACCGAACCTCGGCTATCAACGAGGCGATTGATGCAGAGGCCGCGGCTTCGAGACCTGCTTCCAGTTACGGTAAGTCCCTTCGATCCGGAGGAGGTGACCACCAAGAGCCACCGCGAGACGGATCCGCGTGGGGTGGGTTTGGAAGTGCAAAGCGTCGAGGAGATCTGGGACTCGGTCGTGAGCTTCTACAAGATGGGCCTTCATCCGGCTATCGCTCTGTGCATTCGGCGACGAGGTGAGATCATCCTCGACCGAGCGATCGGTCATGCTCGCGGGAACAGCCCTCAGGATCCAGAGGGCACGCCTTTGGTGAAGGCGACGCCCGACACGCTGTACAATTTTTTCTCGGGCTCGAAAACCGTCACCGCCATGCTGATTCACCTCTTACAAGAAGAGGAGCAGTTGCATGTCGACGAACCGGTTGCGACGTTCATTCCTGAGTTTGCGAAACGACGGAAGCACAACATCACGATTCGTGACGTGCTCACCCACCGCGCCGGGATTCCCGCGACGCCCCAGGAAGCGATTGACCTCGATCTGCTTTTGCAGCCCGAGGAGGTCGTTCGGGCCTTCTGCGAGCTGGAACCAACCCATCGGCCTGGCAGCGTGCAAGCCTATCAAGCCATTACGAGTGGATTCATTCTGGGTGAGATCATCCGGCGCGTAACCGGCGACGACATCAGGGACTTCTTGACAGCCAAGATCCGCGAGCCGCTGAAGATGAAGTATTTCAACTACGGGGTTGCACCGGAGCTGCTCGACCAAGTCGCCATCGATGCATTTACCGGGCCCACTCCGACCTGGCCTTACAAGAATCTCGTGCAGCTCGCGTTCGGGGCGTCGATGCGGGAACTCGTCGACTTGAGTAACGATGCCCGTTTCCGAACGGCGGTCGTGCCGGCGGCCAAC
>CAZHPJ010000172.1:0-6616 GCA_964534585.1 uncultured Sandaracinaceae bacterium
CATGATCTGAGCCTTCTTCATTCGCTTGCCCGCTCCCCTTATTCCCTCCTAACTCAGTGGCCTGCCCCGTTTGGCCAATAAGGCCCCCAAAAGAAGCCGAAGACAGGCACGGCGCCATCTATGCGGGTGGTTTTCCTTGCTGACAAGTGCCTTTGTGCGCTTTCCCAAACAAATTTCTAGGGGTTAAGCGATGCAAGGCCAGAGGCGCCACGGCCCAGTCGGCGCCGAACGCTCCGGCGCAACGAGCTTACTCACAGGTCATCCACAGGTTCCCACACCGGCGCGTGCCGGTTTCACGACCAATCCGACTCAGAAGAAAATCAACGCTGGTTTCATATGGTTACCCGCCAAAATACAGACTGTATGAGAAGATCGCGCTCTGCGATTCGCGGGGGCCACCCGAGGTTTTCCACAAGCCTGCCCGGCTAGCGGGCGACCTCCACCGCAGCCAAAAGGTCCTCGGTGCGGGCGTTCATTTCCCGCTCCTCACGTGCGTTGGCGTGATCGTAACCGAGAAGGTGAAGCAGCCCATGGGCCAGCAAAAACGTCACTTCTTGGACAATCGGGCGATCGCGCTCGGCCGCCTGACGGGTCGCAGTGGGCAAAGAGATCACCACATCACCGAGCATCCCCGGGTGCGACACCGGGCCGGGACCTTCCTGCATCGGGAAGGCGAGCACGTCCGTCGCCCTGTTCTTCTTCCGGTAGCGGCGGTTGAGCTTGCGAATCGTCTCGTCGTCGCAGAGGAGGATCGAGAGCTCCGCGTCTTCGAGGTCCAGCGACGCGAGCATCGCCTCAGCGCGCCAGGACAGCTCTCCGTGACGAATCGAGCGACGTTCCAAAGCACGCGAGCGAAGCCAGACCGACATCGCCTGGCTACTGGCTCCCGCGCGCGATCGGGTCAAGCCGGGCCCCGGGGTGCCTCGGAAGAGTCGGTTGCTATGCTCCGCCGGTGTTTGAGAAAATACTGATCCTGCGGCGCGGAGAAGCCGCGACGCGGGTCGCGCGCACGTGCAGGCGAATGGGCGTCGAATCGATTGTCGTCGCACCCAGAGACGCGCCGGCAAGCCGCCACATCGCAGCCGCAGACCGCAGTATCGAGGTCGACTTCGACGAGGTCGACGCAATTCCAACCGATCAGCTCCCGGCGATCCTCGAGCAAGCTGGCGCCGACGCGGCGCACCTCGGCTATCAGGGCCAGCCCGAGATGTTCGAGCTCGCGAGCGCCGCTGAGAAGGCAGACGTAGCTGTGGTCGGGACCGACCTCGACGTGCTGGGCGCTCTCACGGACCCGGCCACCATCCGCGCCGCTGCCGAGCGCGCCCACGTGCGAACGGTCCACGACGCCGCGGATCCGTCGCGGCCGCGCGAAATTGCCGTGCTCGTCGCCGCGGACTCGCACGGCGAAACCACTGCCATCTCGGATTGCGACCGCAGCCTATCGACCTCTGAGCACATTCTAGTCCATGAGACCCCATCGCCCGAGCTACTCTTTCGATCCGACGGCGAGGCGTTTCGGATGGCGCTCTTCGAGAGCGCCCGGCGCCTAGCAGCTGAGCTCCGCTACGCCGGACTTCTCGAGGTGACGTTTCACATAGACCCGTCGGGGCTGTCCTGGGTATCCGACGTCAAGATCGGCTTGCCGCGGCACCACACGCTCATCGAGATGGTCCACGAGGTGGATTTGGTCGCGCTTCAGCTTCGAATCGCGTCGGGCGAACCGATCCCCGAGGAAATCGAGACGCTCGAGCCCCGAGGGCACGCGCTCGACGCATCAATCCTGGCACTCGACCACCAGGATGCAGTCGTCTCGTCGTATTCCGTCGCACCCGCACCGCAAGGCCGCGTTCGGGCGACGTCGTCGGCGACGGTCGGACTGCCCCTGCCAGCTGACGATCGTCCGTTGATCGCGAAGCTGACTACCTACGCGCCAATCCGTCACCGCGCGCTCCTCTCGATGGATCGCGTGTTGGCAGAGATGCGTGTCGAACCGTTCTCGACGAACGTACAAGCGCTGCGGCGAATCCTCAGCGACTACGCATTCCGCGCGGGGCAGTACGACACCGAATCGGCCCTGCGCTTCACTACCGTCTGACACCGATTTAGCGTCAGGCAGCAAACGTGGACTTGCCCGCGTAGACGGCCGCGTCCCCGAGCTGCTCTTCGATGCGAAGGAGCTGATTGTACTTCGCGATGCGCTCCGAGCGCGAAGCAGAGCCGGTTTTGATCTGGCCAGCGCCGGTCGCGACAGCGAGGTCGGCGATGAACGTGTCCTCGGTCTCGCCGCTTCGATGCGAGATGATCGAGGCGTATCCGTGCAAAGCGCCGAGCCGCATGGTGCTGAGCGTCTCGGTCACGGTGCCGATCTGGTTGACCTTGATCAAGATCGCATTGGCGACGCCGAGGTCAATACCCATCTGAAGTCGCTCCGTATTCGTCACGAAGACGTCGTCTCCCACGAGCTGGATTTCGCTGCCCTGAGCATCCGTCTGGACCTTCCAGCCGTCCCAATCGTTTTCGTCCATGCCGTCTTCGATGCTGACGATCGGATACTTGGAGCAGTAGTCGGCGTAGATTTCTACGAGTCCGGCGGCATCGACCGGTTTTTTGTCGAACGTGTAGACGCCGTCCTTCTTGTCGTAGAATTCGCTCGCTGCACAGTCCAGGGCGATGGCGATCTGCTCGCCCGGACGATAACCCGCTGCCTCGATGGCGCGCGCCACGAACGATAGGGCTTCCTCGTTGGTCGATAGGTGCGGAGCAAAGCCACCTTCGTCGCCTACGCCGGTCGCGTGCCCCGCCTCCTTGAGGAGCTTCTTGAGGCTGTGAAACGTCTCGACGCCCGCACGAAGCGCTTCCGAGAATGACTCGAAACCGAACGGGACGACCATGAACTCCTGAATCTCGAGGCCGCTATCAGCATGCGCGCCGCCGTTGATGATGTTCATGAATGGCGTCGGGATCACCCGAGCCTGTGCGCCCCCGATGTACCGCCACAGTGGCAGGCCGACCGCATCGGCAGCAGCGCGCGCAACGGCCATCGAGACCCCGAGGATCGCGTTGGCCCCCACCTTTGCCTTCGACGGAGTGCCGTCGTAGTCCAACATGACCTGATCGACGCCTAGCTGGTCGAGCGCCTCGTGGCCGATCACCTGGGGCGCGATCTCGTTGACGACGTTGTCGATGGCCTTCAGGACGCCCTTGCCCGAATAGCGGCTGGCATCCCCATCGCGGAGCTCGAGTGCCTCGTGCTCGCCGGTCGAGGCCCCGGATGGCACGGCGGCTCGGCCAGCGGCGCCTCCCATCAACTCCACGTCGACTTCGACGGTGGGGTTGCCTCGCGAATCCAGTATCTCTCTCGCACCTACAGCGATGATCTCGGTCATGATTTCACCTCGAGCTGCCCTTAGCGGTTGTCTAGGGGCGGTGCAAGGATGTCGATGCTAGGCTCGGCCGCCATGCACGCCCTGTTGTTCATTCCTTGGTTTCGTCTCGAGTCGTGGGACATCCCCTTGCCGTTCTCGCTCCCGGTGGTGGGAGACGTCTTGTCGATTCAGCCGTTCGGTGTGCTCGTCGCTACCGGCGTACTCCTCGGCGCGTGGGTGGCGGGTCGCTTCGCCCAACGCAACGACCTCGACACCATCGCGACGGGCGACCTGGTGACGTATGCAGTCGTGACCGGTTTCATCTTCGGCTACTTCTTGAACGGCCTCTTCTACGAGCGCGAAACCTTCATGGAGGCTCTGCGCAATCCCTCCATGTTCTTCTCGACGTGGCTCGGGCTTTCGTCGTACGGCGGGTTCTTCGGCGGTATCCTCGGTTGCTTTATTTGGCGCTACCGAAAGAAGATGCCGCTGCTCCCCTACGCCAACGCCGTCTGTTTCGGGTTGCCTTTCGGTTGGTTCTTCGGGCGCATGGGCTGCTTCGTCGTGCACGACCATCCCGGGAAGATCACCGATTTCGCGCTGGCGGTGTCCGGCTATCGCTTCGGCGCTCCTCCGTATCAGCCACGTCACGACCTCGGGCTCTACGAGGTAATCTACTCGGCCGCCATCATCGTGCTGTTCGTTTGGCTCGAACGCCGCAGCCGCCGTCCAGTTGGGTTCTACTGTGTGCTCCTCCCGCTCGTGTACGCGCCGGTTCGTTTCTTCCTCGACTTCCTCCGAGCCACGCCGCTCGAGGGCGGAGACGTGCGGTACGCCGGGCTGACGCCCGCACAGTGGTCGTCGATCGCCATGGTCGGCATCGGCCTCGTCGTTTGGCGATTCGCCGTGAAGCCGCGCATGGCCGAGGGCGAGTCGCAGAACACCAATACCTAGGCACTACTTGAGCGACACGACGGTCACCTGAAGACCACCTTCATCCCGACTCGCCGGACGGAACCCTGCGACATACGTGGCGTCCCGCGACAGGTGCGCGTGGATGGCCTCCCGAAGCGCGCCGCTCCCCACTCCGTGCACGATGAACACGCTCGACTCGTCCGCGCCGTACATTCGATCGAGGAACGCCTCAGCCAAAGCAACCGCGTCGTCGGCGCGCAGTCCGCGAACATCGAGCGTGTTGTCGCTCGTTCGAAGGGCCCGTTGAGGCTTCGGGTGTGCGCCTGAAACCGCGGTCGACTCTCTGGCTGGGGGCGCGGGGACCTGCTTGACCGCGCGCAGATCGCTCACGTCGACCCATAGCTTCATCATGCCTGCCGACACACGAACCTTGCCGCGCGCGGGTCCCTCGATCACGTCCGCGATGCTTCGAAGCCGTTGGACCCACACGCGGTTCCCCACCCGAAGCACATCCGGATCGAGCTCCGCAGTTTCCACCGGCTCGGGCTCCAGCGACAATCGATGCTCATCGAGCTCGCCGAGAAGCCCGCCCCCGTCACGCAGCACCTGGGCCGCCGCCGCTACGGACTCGGCTTCGGCGCTCTCGCGAAGGTCTTTCTTGGCTTGGTCGAGCCGGCGTTGAACCTCTCTCACCTGATCGACCAGCCTCTGGGCTTCCCTGCTCAGCCCTTTCGCCTCGCGCGCCTTGAGCTCTTGCCGGCGTGTGTCGAGCTTCGCTCGCTCCTCGGTGACCTTCACGCGTTCGTCCCGCAGGGCCGACTGTTCTGCCTCCGCTGCTTTCGTCGCTGCGTCCAGCTTCGCCACCAAAGTCTCGAAGCTCCGGGAGTGCTCCGGGAGTGCACGGCGTGCCTGGTCGATGACCTCAGCGGGAATCCCGTAACGCCGCGCGACCTCGAGCGCGTTCGAGCCGCCAGGCACGCCCATCGTCATTCGGAACGTGGGGGCCATGTCGTCGAAGTCGAAGCCAACCGCCGCGTTGTGCATGTCTTCGCGCTCGGCCGCGAGCGCCTTCAAGGCTTCGTAATGCGTCGTGACCGCGACCGCGCTTCGTCGTTCAACCAAGGTCTTCACGATCGCGCAGGCCAGCGCGGCACCGGCTTCCGGATCCGTCGCGCCCGCTAGCTCATCGAGCAACACCAGCACCCGCTCGCCCGCCTGCTCGAGCACGCCCCTGAGCGTGACCAGATGGGCCGAAAACGTCGACAGGCTTCGGGCGAGGCTCTGCTCGTCGCCCACCGCCGCAAGCACTGGCGAGAAGAACCCACAGACGCTTCCCTCTGCGACGGGAACGGGCAGACCCGCTCTGGTCATCAGAGCCGCCAAACCGAGCATCTTGAGCGCGACAGTCTTGCCACCGGCATTGGGCCCGGAGATCACCAGGGCCTCACCGCCGGCAAGCTCGATGTCGTTGGGGACGACATCGATGCCGCCCAAGACCAAGGACGGATGCCGAGCCGCGCGCAGGGAAATGCGGGGCTCTTGACAGAGGTCGACGAAATGGGCGCGCATATCGACGGCGAGTTGGGCACTGGCGCCACGCAAGTCGGCGTGGTCGAGCGCCTCGGCGGCAGCGCGGAGCTGCGGCACATACTGGCGCACCAAATCGGAGAGGGCGGCGAGGATCCTCCGCTCCTCACGCTCGAGCTCGCCCTGCGCGATCTTGAGGCGATTGCCTCGTTCGACGAGCTCCCGGGGCTCGACGAAAATCGTCGCACCGCTCGCGCTCGATCCATGCACGATGCCGTGGAAGCGTTCGTGCGCATCGGTGCGAACGGGGAGCACATAGCGGCCTTCTCGAATCGTGTAGAACGAATCCTGCAAGATCGCGCTTCGCTTCTGGATTAGGTCCTCGAGCTTTCGGACGATCCGCGCGCGAAGGTTTCCAACCTCTTCACGCAGATGCGCGAGCTCCGCGCTCGCGGAATCGAGGATCGAGCCGTCGTCGCCAACCGACATGCCAACCTCTTCTTCGAGGCCGTCGAGCGTGGGGTCGATGGCGCAGGCTCGATGCAGGTACGGAACACCGTCTTTGCGCTGGTCGAGAAACCGTCGTAGCGCCGCGGAGGCTCGCAGCGTCATACGTATGTCCCTGAGCGCAGCACCGTCGAGCACGCCTTCTCGCTCGAGATGTTGCAACGAGCGTGCGATTTTGCAGATACCCTCGAGCGGCAGCGGGTCATCTCGATCGAGCAACGTCCATGCCTCTCTCGCTTCTGCGAGGACGCGCTCCGTTTCCTCGAACGATTGAGCGAGTTGTAACGAGAGCCCCTCCCCCT
>CAZHPJ010000173.1:0-6580 GCA_964534585.1 uncultured Sandaracinaceae bacterium
TGGCACTGAACCCATCTTGCCCATCCTGCCCTTGCGCAATTCGGTGCTCTTTCCGGCGACGGTGGTGCCGGTCAACGTGGGCAGGGCACGATCGGTGCGGCTGATCGAAGAGGCCTGTGGCCGCGAGCGCCCCGCCATCGGGGTGGTGACGCAGCACAAGGCCGATGTGGAGGACCCGACCTTCGATCAGGTCTACCACACAGGCACCATTGCCCGCGTCCTGAAGGTCATCCGCCTCAACTCGGGGCAGTACAGCGTCGTCCTCCAAGGTGTGAGCCGGATGCGCATCGAGGAAGCCCTCGGCCGCCATCCGACGATGCGCGCACGTGTGCACCGCTACCACGAGGCGCCGACCATCGACGTCGAGATCGAGGCCCTGGCCGCGCACCTCAGGGAGTCGGCGCGTCAGCTGCTCCATGACCTCCCGACCGCATCGCGCGAGTCGTTGCACATTCTCGACAACATCCGTGAGCCGGGCGCGCTCGCCGACCTCATCGAGTCGAACCTCCCAGTGGCAAACGAGGCCAAGCAAAAGGTCTTGGAAACGCTCGACATCCGGGAACGAGTCCGAATGGTCCTCGACCAGGTCAACCGCCAGAACGAGGTGCTGCGGGTCAAACAAGAGATCTCGACCATGGTCGAAGAGGAGATGTCGAGCTCGCAGCGTGAGTACCTGCTCCGACAGCAAGTCAAGTCCATCCGCCGAGAGCTCGGCGAGACCGACATCGACGAAGACGACATCGAAAACCTCCGCGAGCGAATCTCGCTCGGGCGGCTCCCGAGCGAGGCCGAGGCCGCCGCGAAGCGCGAGCTGCGACGCATGAGCAACATGAATCCGGCAAGCAGCGAGTACCAAGTCGCGCAGACGTACGTAGGATGGCTCGCCGATCTGCCGTGGTCGAAGATGACCGCGGATCGGCTCGACGTGTTAAAGGCGCGGCAGGTCCTCGACGAGGACCACTACGGTCTCGAGAAACCCAAGCGACGAATCATCGAGCACATCGCCGTCCGCAAGCTACGGCGCGACGGACGCGCTCCGATTCTATGCTTCATCGGCCCGCCGGGCGTCGGCAAGACGTCGCTAGGCCGCTCGATTGCGCGCGCGTCCGGGCGAGCCTTCGTCCGCGTCTCGCTGGGCGGCGTGTCCGATGAAGCCGAGGTGCGTGGGCACTGTCGAACCTATGTCGGCGCATTTCCCGGCCGCATCATCTCCGGGTTGAAGAAGGCAGGCGCCAAAAACCCGGTGATGGTCCTCGACGAAATCGACAAGCTCGGCAGAGACCAGCGCGGCGATCCCTCGAGCGCCCTGCTCGAAGTGCTCGACCCCGAACAGAACCATCAGTTCACAGACCACTACATCGACGCTCCATTCGATCTCAGCAAGGTGATGTTCATCGCGACCGCCAATCAAAAGAGCACGATCCCCGGTCCGTTGCTCGATCGCATGGAAGTGATCGAGCTCCCCGGATACACGCCGCGCGAAAAGCAGGCAATCGCTCGCGACTTCTTGATCCCGCGCCAGCTCAGCGAGCACGGTCTGTCGCCAGCACGCCTGGACTTCTCGGACGACTCTATCGACATGATGATCGACTCGTACACGTACGAAGCCGGCGTCCGAAAGCTCGAGCAGCAAGCCGCGGCCGTGTGCCGCGCAGTCGCCGTGCGGCTCGCAAGTGGCGAGGACGTGTCGATCATGGCCGACCCGCCGTTCATCGAAAGCGTGCTCGGCGCCGCAAAAGCCAGGCGTCAAGAGCCGGAACGACATCCGAGGGCAGGTGTCGCGACCGGCCTGACATGGACCCCTGCTGGGGGCGATCTCCTATTCGTGGAAGCCACCCACATGCCCGGCACGGGCAAGCTCCACCTCACCGGCAACATGGGTGACGTCTTGAAGGAGTCCGCCGCCGCCGCGTTTACGTTCGTGCGCGCACGCGCCGAGGAGCTTGGGCTCGCGGAAGACTTCGTCAGCCACACCGATATTCACGTGCACCTGCCGGCGGGCGCGGTTCCGAAAGACGGCGCCGCGGCGGGTATCACGTTGTTCGTGGCGTTGGCCTCAGCACTCACGCAGCTCAAGGTGAGGCCAGACGTCGCGATGAGCGGCGAGATCACCCTCCGTGGTAACGTGCTCAAGGTCGGCGGCATCAAGGAAAAGTGCTTGGCAGCACACCGCGCTGGGGTCTCTCGCATCCTCCTGCCGAAGCGAAACGAGCCGGACCTCGAGGAAGTGCCGGATGAGGTCCGGGAAGGTCTCGAAATCTGCCTCATCTCCCGAGTCGACGAGGTGCTGAGCCTCGTCGCTGCGCTCGAGCCGACGGACGCGCCCGCGGCAGCTGAATAGTCCGTGACGAAGTCGTTTACGTTCCGATTGAGTGCGGCGTTTGCAGCCATCGTCGGCATCGTGCTCACGTCGATCCCCTTGCTCGCGGTACACGGGGTGGAAAGCGCCCTCGGCCTGGGCCTGCTCCTTCCGCCGTGGGTCGCAGCCACCGCGGCGAGCTACACCGAGCGAAATCGAGCCACACGAGGCATCGATCTGATGCTCCGCACGATGGGAGCGGGGCTGCTGATCTGCTCGATCCCGGTCGCGCTGCTCGCGTTGAGCTCGCTTCGGATCCGGCAGTGTGCACCAGGCGAAGGGCTCACTTTCATGGTGTTGGGCCCGGCGATCGGCTGCACGCTCGCCGCATGCGTTGGCGTGTGGGTAGCCGGAGCGACCAACCGGCCGCGCCTGTCCCCGTGGCTCGCGGCGGCAGTCCCCATCGGCGCAGTCCTGCTGGGACTTTGGGCGTTCTACGCGACCCCGGCCGTATACCTGTTTGGCGCGTTTGCAGGTTACTTCCCCGGAGCGATCTACGACGACCTCGTGCAAATCCCGACCCGCTATCTCACGTACCGCGCAACGACTGTGGTCGCTGTGGGCTCGCTCACCGTGCTGTTCGACGCCCTGTGGGACCCGTCCTGTGGAAAGCTCGATCTCTGGGCTCGCGGCCGCTCGCATCTCGGTGCAATCGCGGTCTGCGTAGGGGCATTCAGCATCGTCGCTGCGTCGTATTGGCACGGTGATCGCCTCGGGCACTGGGTGAGCGAGGAGTACCTGGTCGAACGACTCGGCAAGACCGAGCAGGGCCACAACTGCGTGGTGCACATTCCGCGTGAGACACCGCCGGAAAACGCCAGGCGCTTGCTCGAAGACTGCGACTTCCAAGTAGAGCGTACCCGAAGGCTCGTTGGCCTCTCGTCGACCGAGCCGGTGACGGCCTACTTCTTTCGGAATCAGAACGAGAAAAAGAGCCTCATTGGCGTCGGCCGCACACTGATCGCCAAGCCTTGGCGAGGCGAGGTCTACCTGCAGATGGCGGGCTGGCCGCATCCGGTGCTCGGGCACGAAATCGTGCACGCCGTGCTCGGAGAAGCTGGGCGCTGGCCTTTCTCGGTGGCGGCGACGTTCGGCGGTTTGATTCCAAACCCTGGGATCATCGAAGGCGCGGCGGTGGCCCTTGCTTGGGACGTCCGAGAGGACCTCGACCCGGACCAATGGTCGAGGATCATGATGGACCGCAAAGAGCTTCCCGCCGCCAGTACCGTCATGAGCGTTCGGTTCAGCGCCCTCCCCGCGCGCCGAGCGTACATGGCGGCGGGGTCGATAATTCGCTTCTTAATCGCGACGCGTGGCATGGACGCGTTACTCGAAACGTATCGCACCGGCACGATCGAAAGCCTGAATGAGCTCGAGGCTCAGTGGCACGCGTACCTCGAGGACGTCCCGGTCACCCCGCGCGAACGTGGCGTGGCCGAGGTCGAGCTGGCGCGGCCCAGCATCTTCGCGGCGGTGTGTCCGCACGAGCTGGCCAAGCTGCGCGCCCACCTCGCAGGTGATGCGGCCGCTCGCGACGATGCGCGCACGATCGAGACCTGCCGCGCAATCCTCGGCATCGACGAACATGAAGCACGGGCCCAGGCCATCTTGGTCGGTGCCCTGGCGCGCGCCGGAGACGAAACGGCCGCACTGGCAAGGCTCGACGTGCTTCGGGCTGCGATGAACGCGCCCAAGCCGATCGTGGCTGCCGCCCTCGAACAGTATGCGGACGCGAGTTGGACGCTGGGAAACCTGGACGGGGCGGCAAAGCTCTACGAAGAACTGCTGGAAATCCCGAGAACCGACGGGCCGGCGCGGCAAAGTGAGGTGAAGTTGCTCGCGCTACGAGGCACATCCGCAGAGCGGGAGCTGATCTACGAGATGCTCCTCGGCAGATCGCCGAGCCCGGTGGTGGTCCACCTCGCGCGAACCTTGGCGACACTCCGAGACGATGGCCTCGGCCAGTATCTCGAAGCACGGCAGCTGATGGGGCAGAACCGCTTCGCCCTCGGCCTTCCGTTGCTGCAGGAGGCCAAGCAGCTGGGCCTACCGACCCTCCGGTTGCGGCGCGAGCTGAGCCGCCTCCTGGGAATCACATTCTTCGCGCTCGGCCGCTACGGCGAGTCTGCAGAGGCCTGGAGACGACGAGCGCGGAGCAGCCGCACCGCCAACGCAGAAGCGGAGCGTTGGCTCGAACGGATCGAATACGCACAGACGCAAACCGTCACTCCGGCCTTGCTAGGTCCATCGTCGGCTCCCCGAGTTGAGCCTTGATGTGAGCCGCGATCGAGCAGTCAGCGGTGACGATGGGATCGCCCTCAGCTTTCGCGGAATCTGACTTCGGACCGATTTGGCTGCGCACCGTGATCAAGCGGCCGCGGTTCTCGGTGCGCGACCGCAGAATGAGCTTGTCCTGCCCGAGGTCCCAGAGGAACACGTCGACGGGGTCTCGGAGGCGACTCTTGCCCTGCACCACCAGGAGCAGGAAATAGTCGGCTGGCATCCGCTCCCTCAGCGCGGGGAGCTCGCGTTCGATCGCCCGCGTGAGCTGTTCTTCCCGCACGGAGAGGCGCTGCATGTCGTTGGTCTCGTCGGCTCTATCGAGCCACTCGACGGACAACACCTCGGGCACATCGAAGAGCGCCGACAAGGGTGTCAGCTCGAGGCCGAGACAAGAACCGACGGCGTCTTCCCCCTCCGAGTCGATAGCCGCGAACAGCGCATCTTCGGAGCCTAGCTCGGGCGCGCGGAGCCGGAGGTAAACGACCTCACTGTCGTGCAGGGCCGAGAGCGGCACTTCGGCCTCGACCAAACGATGGGCGGCGCCCGACTTCGCTGCCAGCGCCTTTTCCTCGAGGTCGAGCCGCGTGGCCTCTAGCTCGTCCAGAACCGGGGCCACCTGCTCGGCGTGCTGGGCTTGAATGCGCGCTCTCAGCTGGTCTGCTCGGACCTTCTGGCGCCAGAAATAGGCGCCCGTGATCAGCGCTACCACCAAGGCAACGAAACCAACACGCGCCCACGGAATCCGTGGCCTGTATCGGTTTCTACGAACGCTGTCGAACTCGGCAGGAGTGAGCTCGGACGGCTCCATGGCGATAAGCCTACTTGAACTTTAGCGCTCGCGCTGGTTGACGGCAAAGCTCACGTTGCCGTAGCCCGCGGCCGCGGCCGAGAACATCACCTTCTTCACGACACGGAAGTCGATGTTGCGATCCGCCTGCACGATGACCTGGCCTGCGAACGGTTCCGAAGGATGAATCGTCTCCCACTTGCGCTTCTCCGCCTCGAGGCCCTGAATGAGCGGTTCGATGCGGTCCACCTGTGCGGACTGTCCCTGGGTCTGCGTGTCGGCAACTCGACTGCCATCGAGCGTGATCACGCGCGCGTCGATCGCGACGATCGGCGAGATCTCGATCTGCTCGGTGTTGTCTGCGTCCGGCATCTTGATGGTCGGCTGTTGTGCAACCAGCTCACCGGAGGCAGAGAACGACATGAGTAGGAAGATCACGAGCACGATCAGGAAGTCGATGAACGGAATCAGCGGAATCTGGTGGTCCACCGACTTGCGCGCGTGACCGGAAACGCGGTCGCGAACGAACTTCAGCGGAATGTGGCGGAGTAGCTCTGGTTCTGGCCGTTTGATCGCCATGATTCCCCCCTACAGGAACGCAGCTCCGTCCGCCATCGACAGGTTGGAAAAACCCGCCGCCGCCGCGATATCCATCGCAACGATGACGTCCTCGTAGCGGACGCCGTCCTCGGGCGCGACGATCAAGTCGTCACGCTCGTCCCAAGCCTGCTTCCACTGAGCAAGCTTGGTCTCGAGCTCATCGACGTCGAACTCTTTTTGGTCAGCGACGACGCGCTTGCTGATGTCGATACTCTCCCCGGCGGAGGATCCCAGCACGTAGCCTGAGTTCCGAACCTGCAGGATGAGCTTCACTTTTTCGTCCTCCGGGGGCGCATCTTCGGTCGAAGCCTGGCCTGGGACTTGCTGGTTGGCGTTCATCGCAGCGAGCTGGTTCCACACCGCCGTTGCCAACAAAAACATGACGCAGCAGAGCAGGAGGTCGATGAACGGAATCAGGGGGATCTCCTGATTGACCGATTTCTTTCCGGAGCCGCCTCCGCCAGTTTCGAATGACGCCATTGGAGCGCTACTCCGCAGGCATGTTCTGAAGATCGACCTTCGAGCGGTTGCCTACGACGAGGTTCAAAACC
>CAZHPJ010000174.1:0-4615 GCA_964534585.1 uncultured Sandaracinaceae bacterium
AGCCGACGCGTTGCGTCGTCCACGGGGCTTCGCTGTCACTGCCGCTGCCACTGCCACCCCGTAAAGCCGACGCGTTGCGTCGTCCACGGGGCTTCGCTGTCACTGCCGCTGCCACTGCCACCCCGTAAAGCCGACGCGTTGCGTCGTCCACGGGGCTTCGCTGTCACTGCCGCTGCCACTGCCACCCCGTAAAGCCGACGCGTTGCGTCGTCCACGGGGCTTCGCTGTCACTGACACTGCCACTGCCACTGCCACCCTACGCCATGGGGTTGCCGAGAATTAAGTCTGCAGCCTTCTCCGCCACCGTAACGGTTGGCGCATGCAGCAACCCGTATTCGGCCGTCGACGCACCGCACAAGGGGCTAGTAAGATACTGCGACGAGCCGTACTCTCTTCGCAAACGTAGAAAGTGCAACCAATGAGCGTTCGTCCCTTTTTCGCAGTGCTCCTAGCCACCCTCGCGTCGCTCGGCTTCGCAGAGGGCGTGGGTGCGCAGCTTCCCGACTACACCCTTTTCGAAGCTGGCCAGGTACGGCCGCTAGCGATGTCGCCCGACGGAGCGCGTCTCTTCGCGGTCAATACGCCGAACGGGCATCTCGAGATCTACGACATCAGCGTCGACGGCCTCACCCTGTTGGAGTCGGTGCCGGTGGGTCTCGAGCCCGTGGCAGTGGCCGCCCGCAATGATGACGAAGTGTGGGTGGTCAATCACCTCTCGGACAGCATTTCGATCGTCGATGTTGCGGCAAGCCCGGCGCGTGTCGTGCGCACCTTGCTCGTCGGCGATGAGCCGCAAGACATCGTGTTTGCTGGTCCGGGAGGGAACCGCGCCTTCATCACGACCGCGCACCGCGGGCAGAACAGTCCCTACCCACAAGGCGACTACGACGTCCCGGGCACGGGCCGCGCTGATGTGTGGGTCTTCGATGTCACCGCGCTCGGAACGTCGCTCGGGGGCGCACCGCTCACGATTCTGACACTGTTCGGGGATCGCCCGCGCGCCCTGGCCGCGACGCCCGACGGCTCCACGGTGTACGCTGCGGTGTTTCGATCGGGAAACCGCACGATGGCCGTCGGTGAACCCCTGGTCTGCGACACCGACCTCACCGACGATCCCTGCACCATCGAGGGCATCGAGCACCCGGGGGGCTTACCGTTCCCGAAGACCAACTTCGAGGGGACCCAGAGCCGCGAAGCCGGGCTCATCGTCGGCTGGAATGCAGCGGCCGGGCGCTGGGAAGACGAGCTCGCCCGAGATTGGAGCAATGCCGTACGCTTTTCTTTGCCGGATTTGGATGTCTTCGCCATCGACGCCAATGCGAGCACGCCGGTCGAGACCGGCTCTTTTTCGGGCGTCGGCACCGTCACGTTCAACATGATCGTCAATCCCGACAACGGGAATCTCTACGTTACGAACACCGAGGCGATCAGCCGTGTTCGGTTCGAAGGCCTTGGCGACTGGGTCGCCGAGCTCGGCCCCAAGAAGTCCGCCGACCCGGACCCGCCCACGGTGCGCGGCCACCTTCATGAAGCACGCGTGACGGTGATCGACGGCGCGCTCAACGTGCGCCCCCGTCATTTGAACAAGCACATCGACTACGCCGCCCAGCCACAGCCCGCGGGCACCAAAGATCGCAGCCTGTCGATGCCGCTCGAGATGGCGATCACGAGTGACGGCAGCACGCTCTACGTCGCCGGTTTCGGGTCGAGCGCGATCGGGATCTACGACACGGCCGAGCTCGAGAACGACACCTTCACACCCGACGCGGCCAACATGATTCCCCTGCCAAGTGGTGGTCCGAGCGGTTTGGTGCTCGACGAGGTACGCGAGCGTCTGTACGTCATGACGCGGTTCCAAAACTCGATCGTCGTGGTCGACACCGGAACACACGCCGCCGTGCAAACGGTCGCCATGGAAAACCCCGAGCCTGTGTCCGTCGTCGAAGGGCGCCCCTTCCTTTATGACGCCAAGCTCACCGGCAGCAACGGCGAGTCCTCGTGCGGGAGCTGCCATGTGTTTGGCGACATGGACGACCTCGCCTGGGACCTCGGTGATCCCGACTTGCTCCCTGCGGCCAATCCCAACCCATGCCCACCGGGCGTGCTCGGCGTCTGCGACCTGCAGGATCTCGATCCGCTCAAGGGCCCCATGACCACCCAAAGCCTCCGTGGTCTCGAATTCTCAGGCCCGCAGCACTGGCGCGGGGATCGCACAGGGCCCGAGTGCAGCACGACTCCTGGGGACCGGGCATGCGCGAATCGCGGCTTCAACGAATTCAACGTGGCCTTCCCGGGTCTCGTCGGGCGAGACGAAGGCAAGCTCACCGAAGCGGACATGCAAGCGTTCACCGATTTCGCGCTCCGGCTCACTTATCCACCGAACCCGATACGGAGGCTCGACAACTCGCTCCGCTCCAAAGAGCAAGCGGGCTTGGACCTCTACAACGGCCGAATCACCGACGGGGTCGCCAATTGCAACGGCTGCCACCAGCTGGACCGAGCGCTTGGTTTCTTTGGGACTGGCGGCGGCTCCACGTTCGAGGGTGAAGCCATGGAGTTCAAGGTTCCGCACCTTCGCAACGCGTATCAAAAGGTCGGCATGTTCGGGATGGCTCCCAATCCGTTCTTCACGGCCAGCACGCCGTTCACCGGCGATCAAGTCCGGGGCTCGGGCTTCCTTCACGACGGAAGCGTTCCTACCGTGTCTGACTTCCTCAGTGCAGTCGTGTTCAACGATGTCTCCGCAACGGATCGGGCCAACCTCGAAGCTCTCGTCATGGCCTTCGAGACCAACCTCGCTCCCATCGTCGGCCAGCAGGTGACCTTGACCGACGAGAGTGGGTCCGACTCTCAGGCTCGCGTCGACCTTCTGATTGAGCGCGCAGGCACGCCATTCGTCATTCCCATCGAGGGTACGGCGACCGAATGCGATCTCGTGGTGACGGGTGTCGTCGATGGGGAGCCGCAAAGTTGGCTGCGCCGAAGCAGTGGCTCGTTCGAAAGCGCCGTGGGTGTCAGATCGGAATCCGAGCTCCTTGCCCTGGCCGAGGTTCCCGGCCAGCCACTGACTTTCACGTGCGCGCCGCCCGGCTCGGGTCCACGCATGGCAAACGTTGATCCCGAGGGCGGTTCAGGTGGCACGGGTGGCTCCGGAGGAGAGGGCGGTTCGGGAGGAGACGGCGGACCGAACACCGGAAGCGATGGTGGCTGCGGTTGCGTCCTGGGCGCAAGGCCGTCGAACGCCCCCTCGACCGGCGCGGTAGTGGCGATGATGATGCTCGGTCTGGCGATAGCGCGTCGTCGGCGCCGACGCGGCTAGCATTTCTCCAGCCGGTGCCTTAGAGACCAGCCCGGACAACGATGCGCACCTACCTGTTCGACCTCGATGGAACACTGCTCGATTCGATCGCTTTGATCCTGACGAGCTTTCATCACACGTCCCGAGTGCACCTTCAACGTGAGCTACCGGACTCCTATTGGCTCGAGGGGACCGGCACGCCGCTTCGTGAGCAGCTTGCCAAGGTGGCGCGGTCGCAGGAAGAGCTGGCCGCCATGCTCGACACCTACCTGGCGTACAACCTCAGCCACCATGACGACATGGCGAAGCCCTACCCCGGCGTCGTCGACGTCGTCCGAACGCTACATGCGCGGCATGCCAAGCTCGCTCTAGTGACCAGCAAGCTCAGGACGGGAGCCGAACGCGGGCTCCGGCTTCTTGGCCTCGAGAAGGAGCTCGCCGTGCGTGTCTGCGCGGACGACGTCCAGAATGGCAAGCCACATCCGGAACCGGTCCTCATGGCCCTCGACGCCCTCGAGTCGTTGCCCGACGAGGCGCTCTTCATCGGCGACTCACATCACGACATCGAATCGGGAAGGCGTGCGGGGGTCACTACAGTGGCCGTGACCTGGGGCGCGTTTACACGAGAAAAGCTGGCCTCAGCCGAACCGGATCATTGGCTGGAAGAGCCCCAGCAAGTCTTCGAGTTGTGACCGTGATTGGCGGCTAAACGAGCAAAACGCCGCGTCTTCGATGAATTTCACCTTCCCTTAATCCAACTACAACTTCTCGGCGTAGGGGTGTTTGAAAGGCGGGTTCGACCCGCTGGAACGAAAACCCTCAACCAAGAGAAGACATCATGACAAAGCACACACTTAACGCGATTTTCCTTAGCTTCCTTTCCGTAGTCACCGTCGCATGCGGCGACGCCAACGTGAACGACTTGAACGAAGAGCTCGGCTTCGACGAACCCATCGTGGATGACGAGGTGGGAGATGACGAAGAGGTTATCGACGACGGCAATCTGGACGAGCTGATTGCTCCGTTCGACAACGACAGCGCAGCCGACCCCGCACTAGACGCCTTCCTGAGCATCACAGGCACCCGCGAGCTGGTTTACACGGACCAGATCTCGGCCGAAGAAGGCGACACTCAGGACTTCGTCGTGTTCGAGCTTCCGAACAACAGCAACCCCGTCCAGAGAATCGAAATCGAGATCGACTGCGATGTCTTCGGTGACCCGAATGTGTTCGCTCGCGTCGAGCTGTTCAACGTCGACGGGAACGACGCGACCCGGATCACTGGCAGCCCTGTCGACTGCAACGAAGGCGTGTTTCA
>CAZHPJ010000174.1:4715-6575 GCA_964534585.1 uncultured Sandaracinaceae bacterium
ACGACGCGACCCGGATCACTGGCAGCCCTGTCGACTGCAACGAAGGCGTGTTTCAAGTCACGGTACGCAATGACCAGCTACAGTTGGCTCGCATCTATGTCCAGGGGGTTCCCCAAGAGCAGACGCTGATCGAGTACACGTTCACGGTGACTCCTTTCCGCTGATCGACGACGCTTTCAGCTACCATCTCCTACGCCGGCCCTCTTCGGAGGGTCGGCTTTTTTTTGCACTTGGCGCACGACGCGACGCATCGAGTTAGGACTTTGAAAACCAACTGCGCAGCCGGCTGAAGAACCCACCTTTTTCCCGAGCGATCTTCTTTCGAATCTCGCCGAGCGTGTTGGGCAACGTCTCTAGGGGCTCGAAGCTCGAAGCAAGAGCCGTGATCGAATCTTGGAAGTCCCTGACGACCTCTTCGAGACTCGGGTCAGCGTCGAGCAGCGCCTGAAGCTCTCTTTCGTCTTCCTCCGATGCTGCGCCGGCCGCGTGGAGAGCCGCCAGAAGCTCCGCTCGTTCTTTTTCGTCGCTCATGCGCGCATACTCCGGTGAATGATGGGAAGCATCGTGCGCAGGGCACGCATACCCGCGAGAATTCGCGACTTCACCGTTCCGACCGGGAGGTTCAGCGCCTCGGCGATCTGGCCATGCGACATGCCGAGAAAATACGAGAGCTCGAGCACGGCACGCTGGTCTTCACTCAGCTGCTTGAACGCTTGCCTCAGAGCCTGGTGCCAACGCGTGGAAGACACGAGCACATCAGGTCGCCCGCCATCGGTTCCGAGTGCATGCCTCTGACTGAAGAACTGCAGCTGCCTGTCCCCGTACCGCCGCGTGCGCGCGCGCAACGCATCGAGGGCTCGACTCCGGGTGACGGTGACCACCCATGCAACCACGCTGCCTCTCGCGCTGTCGTACTGAGGCGCGCGTCGCCAAAGCTCGACGAAAACCTCCTGCAAGATCTCCTCAGCCTCCGCGCGAGAACCAAGCATCTTCGTCAGCAGGGCGAGAGCGGTGCTGGAATACAGTGCATAGAACGCGCTCAGCGCTGGACCTGAATCGCCATCCGCCATCGCGGCGACGAGGTCGGCGGGGTCGGTCGGTCGTGCTTCAGCCATCAGGTCTGCGTCAAAACCCGTTCGGCTTGAATGGTCGCGAGGCTGCCGACATCGGCGTCCCTGTCACGGGACATGATGATTCCCTTGCCCACCGTCTCCCACCAGTGGGCCGCGTCCTGCTGCGACCACGGGTCGATCGACAGGGTTCGAAGTTGCTCGGCGATTTCCGCGCCCGACGCTGGCCGATCGTCGCGCTTTTTCTCGAGGCATCGCATGATGATGCGCTCGAGGTCAGGATGCACATCATGCCCAACGACGGATGACGGGGATTCCGGTATTGCGCTCAAGTGCTGCGCACAGATCTCGATGGGGTTCGTTCCGTCGAATACGAAACGTCCGGCAAGCAAATAGTACCCCACCGCCCCCAGCGCATAAAGATCGGACTGCGCATCGATGGACGGAGGATCGAGGATTTGTTCGGGGCTCATGAAGCTAGGGGTTCCGATGATCGCCTCGGACCACGTCTTGGTAACGTCGGCCTTGGAATCCACGTTCTTCACCAACCCGAAATCGAGCACCTTCGTCACGTCACGCTCGCCGCCTTGTTGAGTCATCATGATGTTGTTGGGTTTGATGTCTCGATGCACGAGACCCAGCCCGTGTGCCTCATGCAACGCCATCGCGCACTGTCGCATGATGTGGATCACGCGGGACTCCGGAAGCTGGCCTTCCGCCTGCACGATTTCGCACAGCGTCACGCCGTCGAGCAGCTCCATGGCGTAGTAGAACGTCCCATCATCCGTGC
>CAZHPJ010000175.1:0-6574 GCA_964534585.1 uncultured Sandaracinaceae bacterium
GGCGCCGTGACGAGGTCGTCGTCGATGTTCATCAGCAAATACCGCGCGCCCGATTCGAGAAGCTGCGGGGCGCACCGCTCGAGCAAGGTAACGCGACGGTCGGCGGGCTCCATCGGTTGGCGCGGCCAGAGCAAGTAGATGAGCTTGATCATTGCGCTGCCTTCAAACGGTCATGCGTCGCTCGAAACTCATGCATCAGCCTGGGGATGCCCTCCGCCGCGCTCGTTCGCGGCTCGTAGCCGAGGTGAGCGCGCGCTTTGTCGACGCGGAACGACGCATCGCGGGAGACGGATAGCACTCCTCGCCGCGTGAGCATGGGAAAAGGTCCGCCCAAGTAGTGCACGACCTCTCCTAGATACGCGAACGCGTAGGCCATCGGGCGTGGAATGCGGAGCTGCGGCCAGGAGTAGCCCAGCCCTTCGACGATTGGGCGGTACCAGGCGACCGGATTGATGGGCTCGTCATCACTCACGAAATACGCCTCGCCGGCAACGAGACCGGGGTCATCGGTCAGCTTCTGAGCCAGCAAGAAGTGCACGTCGACGACAGAATCGACGTGCACGTTGTCGGTCACCGACACGCCATCGCCGATCGTGGCCTTGAACTGACCGGCGGCGAGGTGCTCGAGGAAGTCCTGCACCATCATCGCACCTTCCCCTGGGCCCCAAACGCCGCCGGGTCGAACCGCCGCAGTGCGCAGGCCGCTCGGGTCGTCGGCTTCGAGCACGAGCTTTTCGGCCCGGCTCTTGGTCTGCGAGTAGAGGTCGCTCAAGCCATCGGTTCCGACGTAGGGGGCTGTCTCGTCTCCTTCACGAATCGGACGGTCTACGGCCACGGTGATCGAGCTGGTGAAGATGAGCTTCTTCACGCTGGCGACCTGGCACGCCTGGATGACGCATTCGGTTCCGTGGACGTTGACGCCATAGACCTGCCGGCGAACGCTCGGACGCGCGAGGGTTAGTGTATTGATGATGGCGGCGGTGTGAAAGACCGTGTCAACGCCCCCGCAAGCCCGGCCAATGTCGCTCATGCGGCGTATGTCACCGACGATGTGCTTCACTCGGGAGTCACCCTGAAACGGCGCGAGGTCGAGTGCGCGGACCTCACAACCGAGCTCCAACAAGCGGCGGACGAGGTGTTTGCCTACGTAGCCGTTGCCGCCGGTCACCAGGCAAACGGGGCCGACTTGATTCGGATCGACGGGAAGGTCCATGAGTCGCTGCCGACCTTGAACCGGCGTGCTAGCTTGCGCAATCCCGATGAGCACCCCGACGCCACTCGTAGTCGCAGACGTGGAAGGCGCGCGGTGGGACGACGTCGCCGACCTGATCGTGGTGGGCCTCGGCGCAGCGGGCGTCACTGCCGCTATCGAAGCCCGTGAACGCGGCGCCGACGTCGTCGTGTTGGACCGCTTCGAAGGAGGCGGCGCTACCGCGATCAGCGGAGGGGTATTCTACGCTGGCGGCGGCACGCACATCCAAGAGGGAGCCGGCGTCGAAGACACAGTCGAGAACATGTACCGCTATCTATCGATGGAGGTGCAGGACGCGGTTTCCGACGAGACGCTACGCGACTTCTGCGAAACGAGCGCCGCCAACGTAAAGTGGCTGACTGACCGCGGCGTCCCATTTCTGTCCAACCTCTGCCCCGTCAAGACATCGTATCCGACGAACGAGTATCATCTTTACTACTCGGGAAACGAAACCTGCCCTCCTTATAGTGAGCAGGCGAAGCCGGCACAGAGAGGTCATCGGGCCGACGGCGGAGCGTTTCCAGGCGCCCACATCTTCGAGCCGCTGCGGTACACCGCGATCCGAGCAGGGGTGCGAATGCAGCTACAGGCGCGCGTGGGCCGGCTGATCGTCGACGGATCGGGGCGCGTGGTGGGCGTCGAGTATCAACACATTCCGTCGCGTTTGTGGCGAACACTCCACCAGCGCCTGCACCGCCTCGAAGTCGCTGTTGGCAAGTTCGCGACCGGGCTTGCGGCGTGGCTACGCAGACGATGCGACTGGATCGAGAATAGGCACTCGGCATCACGGCGCATTCGTTGTCGGCGAGGAGCGATCTTGAGCGCAGGCGGCTTCGTGTTCAACCGTGAGATGGTTGCCAAACACCTGCCTGCATTCGTTCCGGGTTTGCCGCTCGGAACCGCGGGCGACGACGGCGTGGGCATTCAGCTAGGCGAAAGTGTCGGCGGCGATCTCGCTCACATGCACCGCGCCTCGGCATGGCGCTTTCTCTACCCACCCAACGCCTTCGCCGAGGGCGTGTTGATCAACGACAAGGGCGAGCGATTCGCCAACGAGCTCTGGTACGGTGCAAAAATCGGCGAAGCCATGGTCGAAGAAAATCACGGCGTAGCCACCCTGATCATCGACGAGGACCTCAAAAGGCTCGCCCACGAGCAGTCCAAACCGGGCAAGCTTCAATGGTTTCAGCGCGGGGCCGCTCTAGTGAACCTCTACTTCAACTGCAAGAAGGCGAAGGACGTCGATGCTCTCGCCAAGATGCTGAATGTGCCGCGCGACACGCTCCAAAAAACGCTCGATGACTACAACACTGCGGCCCTGGGCAAACGCTCGGATCGTTTCGACAAAGCCGGAGACAGTATGCACCCGTTCCGGGAGGGGCCTTTCTACGCCATCGACTGCTCCCTCGGCTCGAAGCGGCACGTATGTGCGGTGATGACGCTAGGCGGCCTCGCGGTCGACGAGAAGACGGGCCAAGTCCTGAGCAACGCCGGAAGAGTGGTCCCCGGCCTCTACGCCGCAGGTCGCAACGCCGTAGGCATTTGCTCACGCCAATACGTCAGCGGCCTCTCGATCGCCGACTGCGTCTACGCGGGATTGCGTGCCGCAAGACACGCAATCCCGCAGCCCCGTGACCCCGTAAAAAGAGGCGCCGTTGTCGCCTCTTCACGGGGCTTCGCCCCACCCCGCTAGCAGCCGGTTACTGTGAGGATACCGGAAGTCGTAGTGTAGGTTGCGTCTAGGACGCCGGTTCCTGCCTGGTAAGACCAATCTGCTTCGGGGAGCGGGGTGCCGTCCAAGGTGACGCCGCAGACGTCGAAGGGTTGTGCGAGCGTGCTCGTGGATGCTTCTAGGTGGACGGTGCGTGCCTTGCTGTTGTCGATGGTGAGCGTCCAGGAGCCTGCAGCCTCGACGCTCGTCCACGCGCCGTCGTCGTAAAAACTGCCCGCTGTTTCACCGCGCGGGAAGGCGAGGACGTGGAGGAGGTGATCGCGGTCGGAAGCGTGGATGATCTCTGGATCACTGCCGTACTCCGCAAGCGTGAACACGTCGGGGGAGAGCATTGGAATGACGGCGCCGGCCTCGACGAACATGGGGATCTCCGGATTGGGCGCCGAGACCGTGATGGCCTGCATGCCATCGTGCAAAACGGCGGCGCCGAGGGTGAAGTCGCCGTTCTCCTCACCGTAAGCCACCGTGCGCCACCACTCGACCCATGTGCCCTCCGGCAAGTAGAGCTCGCGATCGGTCGCGCCTTCCACATACACGGGCGCCACGAGAATGTCGGGTCCGAACATGTACTGGTCGTCGCGCCCGGTCGCTTCCGCGTCGCCAGGATGCGTCAGCACGTGGTGCTGCATGATGGGCCTTCCGGTAGCGTAGTAGTCCTCAGCGGCCGCCTGGATATACGGATAGAGCTGTGTGTGGAGCTTGGAGTACATCCGCCAAGTCGGCTGATGACCCTCGTCCCAGGGCTGCGGCCTGTCGTACGCAGGCAATTGTACGCCGTTCTTCTGATTTCGCATCACAGCCGACATGCCGCCATACGCGATCCACCGATCGAGCATCTCGTCGTTCAGAGAGCGCCCAAACATCGCGAAAAAGCCTCCGATATCGGAGCCCCAAATCCCGACGCCCGAGGTTCCCATCGAAAGCGCACGATAGATCGATGACTGGAGGCCATCGTAGTCCCATGCCGTAGTCGGGTCGCCACCCCAAACGATCGGCGTGCATGCGGGCGAGCCCGTCCAGCCAGAGCGCGTGAAGCGGGCCAGCGGTTTGCCTGCATCGAGGGTCGCCTCGTACGCACCGCAATGATAGCCCCGCGCGTAACGATTGTGGTACGCGGTTCCGGTCGCGCCGTCCGCCGACACCGCGTCCAGCGGCGTGTACTCACCGAAGTCCTCCATCCAGCCATCGTATCCGTGATCGATCGCTTCGTCGGTCAAGGCCTTGTAGGCAGACACCCCATTTTCCGCGGCGAAGTCGAACTGGCTGACCTCGAAACTGTTGCCGAGGTTACTGCTGTAGTCATAGATATACGTTTGGCCGTCTCCATCCTTCATGAGCGCGCCCAGCTGTTCGGAGTCGCTGAAGGCGGGCTCGTAGGAAACGCAAATCATCGGGTTGAAGTAGGTGTGAATCGCCACGCCCATGTCGTGATTTGCCGCGGTCCGGATGGGCTGTTCTTCTTCTCTCCCCAGCTGCGAGCCACACGGCAGATAGTGGAGATACGTCGCATTGACCGAGGTGGGTACGTCGGCCGCGCGCATGTCCGCAATGCGGCTATCCGAGTCGGACTGAAGCCAGGGGCCGAAGAACCACGGCGCGTAGTCGCTGGGCTGTCGGCCCAACGCTTCGGTGTAGCGACCGAGGGCTTCGGCAGGCGTAGGCCCGCCAAAGACGCGGAATCGCAGGTCGGTCGTCTCGACTTCCATGCTCCAAGCGTCGGGCGTCTCGTAGCCTACCCGGTGGTAGCTGATCTCGTCGTTGTCGATCAGCACGCCATACCCACGAGACGACAGCAGCCAAGGAATGGGAAAGTAGGTCGCGTCCGGACGCCAGCGCGTTCCCCAGGGTGGGAGAACGTCGCCCATGACCGAGTACTCTTGGCCGTCGTAGTAAGGTCCGTCCGAAACATAGTGCTCGAGCGCCCAACCAGCTTGGTTCACCGTGTTGCTGCGCTCGCCGAACCCGACGAACCGCTCCTCCTGCTCTGCCACGAAGCCGATACCCAAGGCCTGCACGCCTTCACCACTAGCAGGTCGCACGGTGATCTGAATCACGCCGTCCGCTTCGGGCGTCGCGACGAGCTCGAGCTTACGGTTCGGGTCCGACGTTGCGATCGTCGCCACGTAGGATTCGCCTTCACGCCGGGATGACTCGACTGCCGTCGCATGCACCCAACCGCTGTCGCGCGAAGGTGGCGTTGCAGGGACGCCGTCTCTAACCGGCGGCAGCGTGGGCTGCTGACCATTGCCAGGAGGTGGCGGACCGAGGTGCATCGCAAGGCTGCCCGTCGGTCCCTCGCCGGTAGCGGAATGTTCGACGAGCACGGGCTTTCCCTCGGCATCGAAGAACGTCATGTTCCAGGGAGACTCGGTCACGCGCATCTTCAGCGCGCCCGCATCGAGGGTCCACTCGGGAGCCTGGTCACCGCCACTGCTACTGCACCCGCCGAACGCAAGGGTGAGCGCCAGACCAATCAGAAGAAAGCTCGAATAATGCATGATCTGCTCCGAACGATTGCCGGGGTTCGGCCGCGAGCCTGACCACGATCTTGCGGCGTTGCAAGGCGCGCAGCATCGCCATAGACTGAAGTGCGCGAATTCCTTACGCTCATTGCCCGCCCGAGGAGGTGTCTCATGACCAAAGCAAAGGCATTCACAGTGAGCCTCGAAGTCATCGAGGACGGCCCCACGACTAACGCGACGGCTCGCCTCGTGATCGGCGGCGACACGCTTGCTGCAACAGGCAAGGCCAGGCGCAGCCCGGAAGACCCGGATCTGCCCATGATCGGCGACGAGCTTGCGATCGCGCGAGCGTTGCTCGTGTTGGCGCGGGAGCTCGGCCACCACGTCGACGAAGGCATCGCGGCCTACGAAGGCCACGAGGTTCACGTCGGTCTCTAGCTGGACAATTCGGTAGCAGCCCTATGATAGCCATCCAACCAAGGAAGGCTTCATGACGACGGTTCTAATTACAGGCGCGAACAGGGGAATCGGTCTCGAGCTCAGCCGGCAACTCACGGCGCGCGGCGACACGATCATCGCACTGTGCCGCAAGGCGAGCAGCGAGCTCGAGGCGCTCGGCGTTCAGGTCTTCGAGGGAGTCGATGTAACCGACCGGGCGGCGCTCGAGGCTGTGTCGCAAGACCTCGGCGACACCCAGGTCGACGTCCTCATAAACAACGCCGGGATCTTCGAAAACGAGACGTTCGACAATCTCGATTTCAACCGAATCCGCCGGCAATTCGAGGTCAATGCGCTAGGGCCACTCCTGGTGACGTCCACATTGCAAGACCACCTCAGCAAGGGCTCCAAGATCATCATCTTGACCAGCAGGATGGGCTCGATCGACGACAACGGGTCGGGCGGCTTTTACGGCTACCGCATGTCGAAGGCGGCGTTGAATATGGCCGGCGTGAACCTGGCGCACGACTTTCGCAGCAAGGGCATTGCGGTCGCGATCCTGCACCCCGGCATGGTCGCTACGGAGATGACCGGACGGCACGGCATTCCCGTCGCGGAGTCAGCGGAGGGTTTGATCGCACGCATCGATGAGCTTCAGCTCGAGGACTCCGGCGGCTTCTGGCACGCCAA
>CAZHPJ010000176.1:0-6571 GCA_964534585.1 uncultured Sandaracinaceae bacterium
TGATCGAAGCGGTGGGCACCGATGCAGGGGCGCAGGGCGGTCTCGTCATCGTCGAGCTATCGAGCTTCCAGTTGGAGCGGGTGTCGCAAATGAAAGCCCACGTGGCGGTTTTGCTCAACATCACCCCCGACCACCTCGATCGCTACCCATCGTTCGACGCGTACGCGGCGGCCAAGGCCCGTATCTTCGAGCGGCAGTGCGTCGAGGACTTCGCGCTTCTTCCGGCCGACGCTCCCAAGCTTCGCGAGCTCGTCGGGGACGACGGCACCATCGTCTCGTTTGGCGCTCCGGACGGTGACGTCCGGTTGGTCGACGACGTGCTCACCGACGTGCGAAGCTCCCTTCGTGTTCCAGTCGCGGATCTGAGGATTCGGGGCTCGCACAATGTGTCGAACGCTTGTGCCGCGGTGCTTGCGGCCGGCTTGCTCGGCGTCCGCGATGACGACATCGCCTTGGTGCTCCGTGAGTTCGAGGGCCTGGCCCACCGCATGCAGTACGTCCGCTCGGTCGATGGCGTCGAGTACATCGACGATTCAAAGGCTACCAATGTGGGTGCTGCGGTCGCGTCGATCGAAGGCCTGGCGGGGTCAAAAGGCCAGATCGTTCTCATTGCGGGTGGCGTCGACAAGGGCGGTAGCTATCAGCCGCTTCGTCAGCGCATGGACGACGAAGGACGGGCGGTCGTGGTCTTCGGCGAAGCGGCGCCGCTCTTGGAGCGCACGTTTGCGGGCGCTCCCATAGAAATCTGTCGCGCAGCCTCGATGGACGACGCCGTCACGCACGCCGCCGCGCTAGCCCGCCCTGGAGACACTGTGCTCTTGGCGCCGGCCTGCTCGAGCTTCGACATGTTTCGCTCGTACGCTGAGCGGGGAGACCATTTCCAACGAGCCGTTGAAACCCTCGTGGAGCGACCATGACACGCGCCTCGAAACCTGCAGCGCTCACGGAGCCGGGCCCCTTCGACGTCACGCTCGCGGCCACGCTCGTTGGCTTGATCGCGTTCGGCGTCGTGATGGTCTACAGCGCGAGCGCGGTCTACGCGAACAACATGTTCGGCGACGGCTACCACTTCTTGGTCCGGCAAACGATCTTCGCAGCGCTTGCGTTCGTCGTCCTCATCGTCTTTACCCGGGTCAACCTCACCTTGCTCCGGCGCTCGACCTATCCGGTCTTATTGACGGCAGTGTTGATGATGATCGCGGTCGCCCTCGGTTTCGGTCGGAGTGCGGGCGGTGCGACCCGTTGGCTCGCCGTGGGCCCGGTCAACGTGCAACCCGCCGAGTTCGCCAAGCTCGCCATGATCATGTGGTTGGCGCATTCCTTGGCGAAGAAAGCGAATCGAGTCCGCACATTCTCAATCGGGTTCTTGCCGCACGTGCTCGTTGCTGGCTTGCTGATGCTGCTGTGCCTAGCTCAGCCCGACTTCGGCAGCGCGGTGATGATCGCGCTCTTGACTTTCGTCGTGCTCTTCGCGGCGGGCGCGAAAGCGGGTTACCTGCTCGGCTGTGTGTTGGTCGCGCTTCCGGTCGGCTACGCCGCTATTGCATCATCTCCTTATCGAATGCGCCGCATCACGGCGTTTCTCGAGCCGTTTGAGCATAGGCAGGGCGCTGGCTACCAGATCAGCGAGTCGCTGATGAGCTTTGGTTCCGGTGGGTGGACCGGCGTTGGCCTAGGTGACGGCCGCCAGAAATTGCTGTTCCTACCGGAAGCCCACACCGACTTCATCAGTGCCATCGTCGGTGAAGAGCTAGGCTTCATCGGAATCGCGCTCCTTTGTGCCACGTTCGTTTGGATCGTCTTCCGCGGCCTTCGCGCGGCGTGGCGCGCCCAAGATGAGTATGCCGGCTACCTCGCCGCCGGCATGACCCTGTTTATCGGCCTTCAGGCATTCACCAATTTGGCGGTGGCCATGGGGCTGCTGCCCACCAAAGGTCTTGCGCTTCCTTTTGTCAGCTACGGTGGTTCCTCACTCCTCGTGAACGCCGCCGCGGCCGGCATCATTCTCAATACTTCGCGTTTCGGCGTATCGCGAATCGCGGAAGTCCCGGCGCGAGCCAAACCCAAGAGACCCCAGCCGCCGCTACGAACGGCCAGGGGAGGTGCACGATGATCCAACGCATCATGGTTGCCGGCGGTGGTACCGGGGGACATCTCTTCCCGGGACTCGCGGTCGTGGAGGAGCTTCGCCGGCGGGTGCCCGGCCTCGAGGTGCAGTTCGTGGGCACGGCCCGCGGCATCGAGGCGCGCATTCTTCCAAGTCGCGGCGAAGCCTTGGAGCTCCTCGAGGTGACTCCGCTCAAAGGGCAGGGCATCGGAGCACGGTTCAAGAGCTTTGCTCGTATTCCGACGGCGATGAAGGAAGCGTCTTCTCTCATGCGAGCGTTCGAGCCGGATTTGGTCTTGGGGGTCGGCGGTTATGCGTCCGGTCCCGTATTGCTCTCCGCTTCGCTGTCTGGGAGGCCGACGGCGCTTCTCGAGCAGAACGCCCAGGTCGGCATGACGAACCGCATCCTCGCGCGTTTCGTGGACCGCGCCTACATCACCTTCGAGCAGACCGAAAGCGTGTTCGGTAAGAGCAAGTCGCGACTGACGGGCAACCCCGTTCGGCAAGAGTTTGTCGAGCACGCACGCCTCGCGATCGCGGATCCCGAGGGCTTCGAATCGCGGGCACGCACGGTCCTCGTCCTTGGCGGATCGCAAGGCGCCAGGAAGTTGAACGAGGACGTGCCCCACGCGTTCGTACAGGCTGGCCTCGCCGATCGCAACCTCGAGGTCGTGCACCAAGCCGGCGAGTCGATGCGCGATGAGGTCGAGGCGACCTATCGGGAGCTCCGCATTCGAGCGAGAGTCGTGACGTTCATCGATGACATCGCGCGTGCATACTCGAATGCAGCCTTGGTAGTGGCCCGAGCAGGCGCCACGACCTTGGCCGAGCTCTGCGCAATTGGCCGTCCGTCGATTCTGATTCCGTTCCCATTTGCCGCCGATGACCATCAGGCCAAGAACGCGAAAGCGCTCGAAAAGCAGGGTGCGTCGATTTGCATTCGAGAGTCGGAGCTCGAGGTCGACGCGCTCGGCGACTTCATCGCGGACTTGCTGGATGATCCCGCCAAACGCCGGACCATGGCCTGTGCGGCGCGTGCTCACGGCAGGCCCGATGCCGCGGCGGCCATCGTCGACGATATGATGGGCTGGCTCGGTGGTGCGGAGCCCTTGGGTGAGGCCGCTGCGGCGCCCGCGAGCGATCCGCCTGCGGGTGTGCACTACAGCGGCTTCGGCACGGCGCCCATGCTTAGGCTCGGCTGTTCCGAGGTTGCCCTGCGCCCCGCGACCCATCGCCCACGCCGCCCAGTTGTGGTCGATGGAGCCGTGTGGGAGTAAGCGACCATGTTTCGCGGCAGAATTCGGTCCATCCATTTCGTAGGCGTTGGCGGCGTCGGGATGAGCGGCATTGCGGAAGTGCTCCTCGACTCGGGCTTCGAGATAACCGGGTCCGACCTCCGCGACAATGACTACACGCGGCGCCTCGCTGAAAAAGGCGCCAAGATTCACATCGGCCACCAGCCCGAGCACGTGACGGATGCCGACGTCGTCGTCTTCTCGTCGGCGGTTCCACCAACCAACTCGGAGTTGATCGCAGCGCGTAGGGCAGGGGTTCCCGTAATCCCGCGCGCGGAGATGCTGGGTGAGCTGATGAGGCTCAAGGACGGCATTGCCATCGCCGGCTCGCACGGCAAGACCACCACGACTTCGTTGGTAGCGACGGTTCTACGCGGGGCCGGGCTGGATCCGACGGTCATCATCGGAGGCAAGCTCAACGCTCTCGGCTCGGGCGCGGCCATGGGCGCCGGGGACCTGCTCGTGGCGGAGGCCGATGAGTCCGACGGCTCCTTTCTCCATCTCATCCCTTCAGTCGCGGTGATCACCAACATCGATCCCGAGCATCTCGACCACTACGGAAGCCTCGACGCGGTAAAGGAAGCCTTCGTAGGTTTCGCGAATCGCGTTCCGTTCTACGGACTGGTCGTTGCCTGTCTCGACCATCCGAACGT
The DNA here is from genome assembly GCA_964534585.1 of uncultured Sandaracinaceae bacterium. GTDB lineage: Bacteria > Myxococcota_A > Polyangia > Polyangiales > Houyiibacteriaceae > SG8-38. The sequence goes on from CAZHPJ010000176.1 coordinate 4,056, forward strand.
ACAGGACATTTTGCCAAGGCTCGACAAGCGGATTGTGACGTATGGGTTCTCGGCCCAGTCGGACTATCGAGCGCGCAACCCAGTGTTTTCCGGACTATCTGTGGGCTTCGACGTCGAGCACCACGGCAAAAGCTTAGGTCAGTTCGAGGTTCGAATGCCAGGTATCCACAACGTGCTGAACGCGCTCGCGACTATCGCTGTCGCGGACGAGTTGCGGGTCGATCACGATCAGGTTCGCTCAGCGTTGCGGAGCTTCGAAGGTGTGCAGCGGCGGTTCTCCGTCGTTGGCGAAGCGGCCGGCGTCACGGTGGTCGATGACTACGGGCACCACCCGGCTGAGGTTGAAGTAACCCTCGAGGCCGCGCAGCGAGCTTACGGCGCCCGCATCGTCGCTGCCTTTCAGCCGCATCGCTATACACGAACACGAGACCTGTTCGACGAGCTTACGAGAGCTTTCAATCGAGCGGATGTCCTATTCTTGACCGAGGTCTATGCTGCGGGCGAAAAACCAATCGAGGGAGCCGATGCGCGCCGGCTCGCCGAAGCGATTCGCGCGCATGGGCATCGGGACGTGACGTTGGTGGAAGACCGGAAGGATCTAGCCGAAGCGATTGGCGCACGAGCTCGTCCGGGTGATGTCGTGCTCACGCTCGGAGCCGGGGACATCACGCGCACGGGTCCGGAGCTCCTCGAGGTGCTCCGCCGATGAACCGCCGACGGGCCCCATCGGCAGCCCGAAAGAAACCGGGGCGTAAGAAACCGATTCGACGGAAACCGGCGGAGAAGAAGCAATCCCGCAAGCGACCGGCACGTAAGAACGCTGTAGCCGCAAAGGCCGCTCCGAAGAAGTCGACGCGCAAGGCAGCTCCAAAGGCGAAGCCTCGTGAGAAGGTCGTTAAGAAGGCCTCCCAGGCTGACCGTGCCCAGAATCGGCGCAGGCCCGCCCCGAAGAAGCCGCGGCGCGCCGAGGCGCAGAAGAGTTGGCGCGAACGGGCGGCTGGTGTCCGGGCGAGTTTCGGCCACTGGATGATTAGACGCCGGGGCTCGATTCGCCGCGGAGGACAGGTTGCCCTGTGTGGCGCGGCCGTGGCGGCCCTGCTTTGGCTCGGCGAGCGCACGGTCCGCTACGCTCACGGGGCCGAGGCGTTCGCGATTCGCGAGATCATCATCGAGGGGAACCATCAAGTCGCAGACATCGATGTCCGTCGGGCGGCTCGGCTTCAGCTTGGCTCAAACATATTCGAGGTTTCGACTGAGGATGCTCGGAATCACTTGCTCCAGCATCCGTGGATCGAAGAGGCAAACGTAGTCCGGAAGCTTCCTGGGCGCGTTCGGCTCGAAATCATGGAGCGGGAGCCAGTCGCCTTGGTTGCGTTGGATCAGCTGTATCTGGTGAGCAAGGAGGGCGCGGTCTTCAAGCGCCTCGGCGTCGACGACCCCGTCGATTTGCCGATCATCACCGGCATCGCCTCGGAGCGGTTCTACGACGACTTCGACTATCGCACCGCGATTCTCCTCCGTTCGATGGCGCTCCTCCAGGACTACGAGGGCGCGGGCCTCTCGGAGGGGGAGCCTGTGTCGGAAATTCATTTTGAAGGCGCCAACGGGATCGAGCTTTTCGTCGGAAACGACGGCATGAACGTACGCCTAGGCAATGGCCGACACCGTCAAAAGCTCCGACGCTTCCGACAAGTCCTCGAGCGACTTGCGCGAGAAAAAACGCGACCTTCCTACGTATACCTCGACAACGTTCGAAGTCCTGAGCGCGTGACCGTCCGTCTGCCCTGACCGAATAGGGGTCCGGCCCCCTCTTTCGAAGGGTTAATTTTCCTCGAGCGAAAAGTGCGTTTCAGCCCTTTTTTTTCTGCACGAAAGTTGTCTCGTCAAAACCCGTTTGTGTATTGGGTCAGAGAGAGGCGAGGGATGGCAGAAAACGAGATCATTGCAGGGTTGGATCTAGGAACGACGAAGGTCTGCGCGATCGTGGCAGAGCAATCCGAAGAAGGCCTAGACATCATCGGGATAGGCTCCGTTCCTTCGAAGGGTTTGAAGAAAGGCGTCGTCGTCAACATCGAGTCCACCGTCCAAGCGATTCGCGCGGCGGTCGAGCAGGCCGAGACGATGGCCGGCGTCGAGATCAATGCGGTGTACGCCGGGATCGCCGGAAGCCATGTGCGCGGCATGAACCAAGACGGGGTTGCTGCCATTGCCAACCGCGAGGTAGCTGCCGAGGACGTCACTCGGGTGCTCGAGCAGGCCAAGGCCGTGCCACTGCCCGGCGACCGTCAAGTGCTTCACGTGCTTCCGCAGGAGTACATCGTCGATGAACAAGACGGCATCAAAGAGCCGATTGGAATGGCCGGTGTCCGTCTCGAGGCGCGCGTGCACATGGTGACGGCCGCGTCGACGAGCGTTGCCAACGTCACCAAGTGCGCCGAACGTTGCGGCCTATTCGTCGAAGAGGTCGTATTGCAGCCGCTTGCAAGTGCGCATGCAGTCCTGAGCGGCGACGAGCG
>CAZHPJ010000177.1:0-6560 GCA_964534585.1 uncultured Sandaracinaceae bacterium
GGATGGTGATCTGGGTGTCCTCCAGGATCACCAGGCCCTTGTCGGGGCATCCGTCCTCGTCCTCGTTGCCGTTGTAGGTCTCCGGGTCATTCGGACACGCGTCGTCCACGTCGAGGATCCGGTCGCCATCGTTGTCCACGTCGGGACAACCGTCTTCATCTTCGAATCCGTCGAAGTCCTCTGGATCGTTGGGGCACAGATCCCTCTCGTCGAGGATCCCGTCGCCATCGTTGTCCAGATCCGGGCAGCCGTCTTCGTCTCGGAAGCCGTCGAAATCTTCGGTCTCGTCGGGGCAGTTGTCGACGTTATCGGGAATCCCGTCCCCATCACGGTCCCCTTCTCTACCCTCAGGGCAGCCGTCCTCATCGCGATCGCCGTCGTAGTCCTCTTTCACGAGAGGGCACGCATCGTCGACGTCGAGGATTCCGTCGCCATCATTGTCCAGGTCCGGGCACCCATCTCGATCCTCGAAGCCGTCTTTATCCTCGGGATCGTCCGGGCATCCATCGTCATCGTCCGGAATACCATCGTTGTCGCGGTCACCAACAGCAGGCTCGTACATGAACGCTATCGTCGCGCGGACGTCCGCAGCCTGAAATCCAGTCTTCGGAATGCCAGCACCCGCCGCGAAGTACAGGAAGCTCTTGTTGGTGACGAAGTACTTGAACCCTCCGAGAACCTCCATGGAAAGGGTGCCTTTTGTCCCAATTTCCTGGGCGATTTGGGTTCCATAGAACTCGAGGATGAGATCGAGCGAACGCGCGATGCGAAAGCTCGACCCGAAACCAAAGGTGATCAGATCGTTGTAGGTGAAGCGGCTACCGGTGCCTTGGTCAACCGGATCCACGGCGTTGGCCAGAGGGTCGCCAAAACCGGAAGGCTCCGAACGCCCGTCCCAAATGAACGTCGCACCCTGCTTGGAGTTCCAGCGATAGCCGCCTTCGAGCGCGAAACGAATCTTCTCGATCGGTTGAAATTCGAACACCGCGGTCGGCCAAAGCGCGACACCCGGCTCGCCGGCAAACTGGTCGGCCTTGGCGGTGGGAAACTGCGCGCGCAACGTCATCGCGATACCGACCGGGAATTCACCGAGATTCAACAAACGCGCCTTCGCGTGAATCGTCAGGTCTCCGACACCTTGTGACCGAAGTCCGTTTGCCTCTAGGTTGTAGAGACACGTAGTCGATCCCGCGAGACAACTTCCGCCACGATCCGGCGTCTGCACCGCGTTGCCCCGAAAGAAAGTGATCGGCAACTGAATGCCGAATACCAATCGATCGATTACACCGATGTTGAACATGAACGTCCCGGTGAACCCTTGCTTTACGATTCGGCTCTCGCGCGAGGCCTGATCGGCCGAGGTGTTGGTCGGGTCGTTCTCGAAACCGTTGTAGCGAAGGATGCCGAAGCCCGCATCGAGGACGAGCCCGAAGCTGAACTCCTTGTGGGGCATGACCTCCGTGCCGTTGACGCTGAAGTAGCCTCGGGTGTCTACCGCAGGCCGATAGAGGTGTAGGTCCATACCGCCGTCGGTGAGCGTCGCGTCTTGGGCGACCGAGACGCTCGGCAAAAGCAATGCCCCCGCCAAGACGGCTAGAACGAGCGCAGCCGCCCATGCGCACCGCACGGACCCATCCCACCAAGACTGGGCTCCCCCAAACACCCGCTTTCAGTTTGTCATGGGCAGAGCCCATTAATCAACGATTCTGCGCCCCTGCGTCATTCCGCATCACCATTCGACTCTACTGCGGCCTTCGGCTGGAGATCGCCAGCTCCTCTCATCAGCCGCCTCGCGTCCTGACGTTGCTTCGAGGTGATGCCTTTGAGCCCCAGTACGAGCTCAGCTTCGTCGCGAGCCCGCTCGAGATCCCCTTCCTCGAGCGCGCGTTCGCCCTCGCTGATGTGGGCCCGGGCATAGCGGTATCGAATCTCACCAAACTCCGGCGTCTTGCGCAGAACACTGTCCCTCGGGAGCTCTTCTGCGATCGCATAGGCGCGGTCGAGGTGTCCTGTGGCCAGAGCCCGGCGGGCACGCGCCAGCTGCCCTTCCCATTCTCGAGGCTCGTCGATCGGTCGGCCGTCGGAGTCCCCGCCACGGCTGACTTTCTGCTCGACCACCACGCTCTCGGACGCTCCTTGCGTGCGCGAGCCGTCGCGCATGGTGGCGAACACAGCGCCCGCTCCTGCAAGGACGAGCAGTCCTATCAACGAAATCGCGAAGAGTGGTTTTCGCGACGAGCTTGGCGACCGTGTATCGGGGTCGTCATGAGGCACCGGCTGCAAGCTGTGCGCGCCTTGTGGCGGCAGGAACCGGAACCGCACCTGACCGAGCTCGAGGATGTCTCCCGCTTCGAGCACTGCCCGCGATGTGCCAACGCCGTTGACTCGCATTCCATTGACGCTTTCGAGATCGAAAACCGTCACCCTACCGTCGTTCACCTGAACCTCAGCGTGCTCGTGCGAAATCGACTTGTGGTTGATCCAGATGTCGAGGCGCTCATCACGACCGATCCGAAGCGCCGCTTTCGTCAATGAGAACTCCGCCCCCGCCGCTGGCTCGCCGAGGACGACCAACCGGGCCGGCGGCTGACTCTTGGGCCTCGGCGAAGGCATCGTATTGGCGGTCGCGATGACGTCCGATTGGAATGCGAGATCGTAATCGCCGATGCCGAGCTGATCGCCAGCGGCAAGCTCCGCCTTGGCATCGATGCGCTGTCCGTTGAGGGTAACCCCGTTATAGGAGCCGAGATCCTCGACGAGGTAAGACCCATTGCGTTTCAGCAGCCGAGCGTGATTGCGCGATACGTTCCGCTCCGTGAGCCGAATAGCGTTGCCCTCCTCGCGGCCTATGGTGATCTCGTCGCGCAGCAGCGGCACGACCGTCGCATGACCTTCGTCGTCCGAGATGACGAGCTTATACATCGTGTCGGCCCAAAAGCAGCAAGAGCGGTTTCACTCACAGTTTCGCGGGGTTGAAGGCATGGTACTCTCGCGTGCCTCGGTGTCAATCTCGACCCGGCGAAGGTTTGCACTCCCCGGGAACCCGGCTATGCCGGTCCCCCAGGATGAACCGACATCGTCGAACCGTCACTACGCTCGTATTCGGTTGCGCTGTGCTCGCAGGCTGTGGCGGCGGCGGTCGAGGACAGGCAACCGGTGGAATTCACGCCAAGCTCGCCTATTCCGAAGCCGGAGGGCTCCGGGTTGCCATGGCCCCACCTGGCGGCGCCGCGGATCTTGCCGGTATCCAGGTCAACGACGTAATCATTGCGATCAACGGCACCCCGGTTCGCGAGCTCGACTATCAGACGATCGTGGAGCGGCTTCGCGGACCGGTGGGTTCGAGCGTCCAGCTCGACGTATTCCGCGAGGGTGAGGTAAGCACGGTCGTCGTCATGCGCCAGGCCTATACCAAATGAGTGAGATCCAACGAACACTCGGTGTCATAGGAGGAAGCGGGCTCTACGAGCTCGAGCATCTGACCGACGTGGAAAAGCTGGAGATGAGCACCCCGTTCGGGGCGCCGTCCGATTCGATCATCGCGGGAACAATTGGAAGCACACGGCTACTCTTTCTCCCCCGTCACGGCCAGGGTCATCGCCTTGCGCCACACGGAATCAACTACCGGGCGAATGTCCTCGCACTCAAGATGGCAGGGGCGGAGCAGATCCTCAGCGTGTCCGCCGTAGGCTCGATGAAAGACGACATCCATCCAGGAGACATGGTCATCATCGACCAGTTCATCGACCGGACCAAGCATCGCATCGATACGTTCTTCGATGACGACGGCGTCGTAGCACACGTGGGGCTCGCGGAACCGATCGACGCTCAGCTTGCAAGCTCGTTGCTCGACGCAGCACAAACAGCCGGCGCGACCGTGCACGCAGGCGGCGTCTATCTGTGTATGGAAGGCCCCCAATTTTCGACGCGTGCCGAATCGCAGCTCTACCGATCCTGGGGAGCGTCGGTGATCGGCATGACGAATCTCCCCGAAGCGCGGCTCGCGCGAGAAGCAGAGCTCCCCTACGCGACGCTCGCCATGGCGACCGACTACGACTGCTGGCACGAGGGGCACGATGCGGTCACGGTCACAGCGATCATCGCTGTGATGCAGAAAAACGTCGCAAAAGCCAAGGAAATCATCCTCGAGCTCGCCCAAGCGGTGCCCGACCCCTCGGGGCGCCCTGCTGTCTCGGCGCTCGCCGGCGCCATCATCACGCACCCCAATTCGATTTCAGCGGCCGCTCGCGACAAGCTACGGCCACTCATCGGCAAGTACGTATCCTGAAAGGCACCATGTCATCGCTTCTCGTCGTCGGCTCTGTCGCTTTTGACACCATTCACAATCACCTTGGCTCGCACGACCGCATCCTCGGCGGGTCGGCCACCTATGCTTCGCTGGCGGCATGCCAGCTTGCTCCCGTTCGGCTGGTCGGCGTGGTCGGCAAAGACTTCCCCCGCGAAGCAGTCGACATGTTCCGCAGCCGCGGCATCGACACGACCGGTCTCGAAGTTGCCAATGGCGAAACGTTCCACTGGGAGGGCCGGTACTCCGACGACCTCACGTCGCGCACGACCATTCAAACCGACCTCAACGTCTTTGCTGATTTCAATCCGAAGATTCCGGCCGCGTTTCGCGATTCCGAGTTCGTGATGTTGGGTAACATCGCGCCCCAATTGCAACTGCACGTGCTCGACCAAGTGGAGAATCCCACGCTCGTCATCGCCGATACGATGAACCTGTGGATCGACACCGCGCTCGATGCGCTCAAAGAGTTACTGGGGCGAGTGGACATCCTCGTCATCAACGAAGAAGAGGGCCGACAGCTGACCGGCTTCCATCACCCGCTCGCCGTTGCCGAAGCGTTGCGTGCGCTGGGCCCAGAAACCGTGATCGTGAAACGCGGCGAGTACGGCGCACTACTGTTCCTCGAGGAGGACATCTTCTGCGCCCCCGCCTACCCGCTCAAGTCGGTTTCCGACCCGACGGGTGCCGGCGACTCGTTTGCTGGCGGCTTCCTCGGACACCTCGCAGCCAACGGCCACACCGATCTCCGCCAAGCGGTGATCTGCGGCTCCGCCACCGCGTCCTTCTGCGTACAAGACGTCGGCATCGGGGCGCTACGAGATCTCAGCAGCGAGCACCTCGAGAAGCGCATCCGAGATTTCCGAGAGCTCACCTGCTTCTAGCTCGCCCTTTTTCTCGACCGAAGGAACGGCGAAGACCTAGACCGGCTCGAGGGGACCCTGCGCGTCATCGTGCTGTCAGAGGTAAGCGACGACCGCGTTCAATAGGTGGTAGGGTCCTTACGTAACATTACTTGGGCGTAGGTGTTGCCTGCGAACGCGGGAGGTCTATCATGCTTTGCTTATTCGGATTCATGTGCGTGCTTGCGCTTGGCGTCATGCCGATGGTTGGGTGCGGTGAGAGCAGTTCGGGCGTTGCCTGCGAGGATAACCTCTGTCCATGCACCGAGGGCGGTATCCTCGCTGCCATTGCGGCCGGCGGTGGTCCCTTCACCTTCGACTGCGACGGTCCGACGACGGTGCCGATCGGAGCCACGATAGTTATCGATAACAACGTCATCCTGGACGGCCAAGGGAAGCTCACGATCGATGGCAAAGCCTGGCGCGTCCTGTTGGTGGAGAGGGCAGTGGAAGCTGAGCTGCGTGGACTCACAGTGGCCGAAGGCACTTTATTTTCCGGGGAAGACTTCGGCGCCGGCATTTACAACTCTGGGACGCTAACGCTGACCGACAGCACCGTGTCGAACAACAGTGCGGAGGCCTGCGCCGGCATTTACAACGACGGGGTGTTGGCGCTGACCAATAGTACCGTGTCGCTAAACAGTGCAGAGGGCGGAGGTGGGCTTTGCAACGACGGCACAATGACCCTGACGAACAGCCTCGTCTTCCAAAACCAAGCGGCCATGTTCGGCAGCGCAGGCGGCATTTCCAACTCTGGGACGCTAACGCTGACCAACAGTACCGTGTCGGAGAACACCGCAGACAGCGAGGCAGGTGGTATTTCCAACTCTGGGACGCTAACGCTGACCCACAGTACCGTGTACGGAAATCTGGCAAACGGACGCGGCGACGCCATTGTCAATTTCGGAACGCTGACACTGACCGGCAGCCTGATTGAGGGCAACTGCGAAGGTGACATCACCTCTAACGGCTATAACATCGAGAGCCCTGGCAACACCTGCGGCTTCGATCAGCAGACCGACCAGACCGACGTCACCGCAGACGATCTGAACGTCGGAGCGCTTGCCGACAACGGCGGACCCACCCAAACGCACGCGCTCCTGCCCGGCAGCGTCGCCATCGACGCGATTCCTGTGGCGATGTGCGAGGTGGACGAGGACCAACGCGGCGTCACCCGGCCGCAGGGAGCGATGTGCGACGTAGGGGCGTTCGAGCTGTAAGCGCCCGTGCTTTCTACCCAACCTGGGTAGTATTCGCCTGCCCGAGCTACAGGTGAGCGACTAGCCCGCCGTTTTCTTGACCGAAGCCGCGTGAAATCGACACTGCGGTCTTAGGAAGGAACGGCCATGAAC
>CAZHPJ010000178.1:0-6474 GCA_964534585.1 uncultured Sandaracinaceae bacterium
GTAAGCGCCCTCTGATCGAGAAAGTCCGCTACACGCTCGCCGTAGGTCCTCACACCTGGGAAATCGATGTCTTCGAAGGGGACAACGCAGGGCTCGTGGTTGCAGAAATCGAGCTCGGCAGCGAAGGCGAAGCATTCGACAAGCCAGAGTGGGTAGGCGAGGAGGTCACCGACGACCCGCGGTACTTCAACTCCAACTTGGTAGCCAAGCCGTACCGCACTTGGTAGCGCTACCGCTCCAGGAATTCGAGCAAGTTGGGAACGATGAGCTCGGGCGCGTCCTCTTGTAGAAAATGCCCAGCTTTGTCGAGCCACAGAATCGGCGCGTCGGGAAAGTCGGGCTGCCAAAGTGTTTTGTAGACGCTAGGGGGGAACGCTGGGTCTTTCTTGCCCCAGGCGAACGCGACAGGCCGATCTCGAAAGGCCATGAGCCCTTGGTGCACGCTGTCGAGGAAGTCGGATACGGGACCGGTCGGACTATCGGGGATCTGCCGGGGGAAGATCAAGATGCCGGTGCGGCTGGCGTAGGTAGGGTGCGGCGCTAGATACGCCGCGCGAGACTGGTCGTTGAGCCGGTCGCGGCGGATCGCGAGAAAGAGCAGCTTCTTCACGAACGCATGCCGCCCCTTGACCAGAACCTCGCCGACTAGCGGCGCCCGGATGAAACGCAGGATCGAGGGGATCTTCGTCCCTCGCGGCGGCCGGTGAGCAAACGTGTTCATGATGTAGAGGCTTCGCACCTTCTCGGGACGGCGCGCAGGCCACGAAAGCCCGATCGGCCCTCCCCAATCCTGACCTACGACGGTCGCGTCCTGCAGGCCGAGTGAGTCCATCAACGCAATCAGGCGTTCCGAGTGCTTCGGAATGGTGTAGAGGCTCGCCTCGTTGGGCTTGTCCGAGCGGCCGAATCCCAAGTGGTCGGGGACGACTACACGGTAGCCTGCCTCCGTAAGCGGCGGGATGAAGTGCCGGTAGAGATACCCCCACGTCGGATTGCCGTGCACCAGGACCACAGGCCGCCCATCCCGCGGACCTTCGTCCACGTAGTGCATCCGCCCACTTCCGGTGTCGAAATATCTCGGCTCGTACGGCCACGTACCGCCAAAGGTCCAATCGCAGCCCTCGAGTCCTGGGGAGTCGCTCATCGCTCACTTCTATTCGGCCTAAGAGCGTTCCGGCAACCCCTTTTTCTCACATGGCATGAACCGCGATTGCCCGCGGCGCGTGCTTGGTCTACGTCTGTGACATGCAGCTTCCGCCATGTGGCTTGTACCGAACGACAGGACCCATCGGGTCCATGAATGAGGGCCGGCTGGTCTATTTCCACAACCATGGAGATCCGGGGCCCGGCATCTACCTTCCGAAGGAGTGGCGGTACAACCGCGCACAGTTCGAGGAAAAGGGACAAACGATCGACGACTCGGAGCTGGTGCGGTTCCTACAGCCGCTTCCGGCCGAGGGGTTCTATCGGGTGCTCGATTCGTTCCATTGTTGTGAGCAGGAGTGCCGCATCTTCGAGGAAGACTCGCTACTGCAGCTCGGGTACAACGCCGATGCCGACCCGATTCTCTTCGTTCCCGAATTGGTTGACTCGATGTTCGCGATTCCCGAGAAGGGTTGGAAGACAACGCTCGAGACGCTCGAGAACGTACGTCCACTGCGAATACCCGTGACCAAGCGCAACACCTTGCCGCCGCAGTAAACGAAGAGTCGAGAGGCAGACGCGGCCGGCATGCGCTAGAGTCCGCCGAGTGAAAGCCACGATTGGGATTCTAACGGGCGGCGGCGACGTGCCGGGCCTCAACCCGGCGATTCGCGCGGTTACGATTCGCGCGCTTCGGGGAGGACACCGCGTCATCGGGATCCGCCGGGGCTGGGGTGGTCTGGTGGATATCGTCCCTGACAAAGATGCGGACAACAGTGCGCACGCGCAGGTTCTCACCGAAGAGGTAGTCAACAGAGCGGGGCGCACCGGCGGGACGTTCTTGCACAGCTCGAGAACGCGTCCGAGCCACTTGCCCAAAGCGATGCTGCCTCCCCATCTCAGAGACAAGTATCAAAACGAGATCAATGACATCACCGACGACGTGGTGACCAACATCGACTTCCTCGGCATCGACTATCTGATTCCGATCGGCGGTGACGACACGCTCAGCTATGGCGCGCACTTGCACCAACGCGGCATCCCGGTCGTTGCCATTCCAAAGACCATGGACAACGATGTCCCCGGCACGGACTACTGCATCGGCTTCAGCACCTGCGTGACCCGCACGATCGAGCTGACCCACAAGCTACGCACGTCTGCAGGCTCACATGAACGCTTCCTGGTGATCGAGGTCTTCGGACGGTATGCCGGATACACCGCACTGCTTCCAACCATGGCGGGTGCTGCCAATCGCTGCGTGATCCCGGAGCATAGCTTCGACATCGAGCAACTCACGGAGCTGCTAGTGCACGACCGCAACCACAACCCGAGCAACTACTCGGTGGTCTTGGTGTCCGAGGGTGCTCAGATGAGTGGCGATGACGCGATGTCCTTCGAATCGACGGAGGCGGACCAGTTTGGTCATCGTAAGCTCGGCGGTATCGGAGATCGCGTAGCCGAGGCACTCAAACGACTGTCACCTCGATTCAATCAGGGCCGCCGGATCAACGTGGTCAGCCAACGGCTCGGCTATTTGGTTCGCAGCGGCGATCCTGACGCCCTCGACTCGATCGTGCCCATGGCCTTCGGCAATTTAGCGCTGGATCTCATCGATTCCGGCGTTTCGGGCCAGCTCGTTTCCGTCCACAATGGTCGCTACGGCAATGTTCCACTCGACGTGATCGTTGGAGCCAAGAAGGTCGTCGACGTCGACAAGTACTACAACACTGAGCGTCTGCGACCGAAGTACAAAGCCTTCGACAACTTGCCCCTTTTCATCATGACGAGCGACGCGTGAGGACGTTTTTGCGCTAAGAACACCCTCATGGCCTCTAGTTTCCGACACCTACGCGCACGCGCACTCAAAACGGCGTTCAAAGCTCATGCTGCAATTTACGAGCTCAGCGATGGACGGATCGGCGCCTCTTCCGCAGGCTTACCGATGCTGCTGTTGTCAGTCACCGGCCGCAAGTCGGGAGAGACACACACGGCAGCGCTCGTGTACTTTCAGGATGGCGACAGCTATGTGGTGGTCGGTTCCGATGGCGCCGCAAAGCGCGACCCGCAATGGTGGAAGAACCTGCAGGTGGATCCCATCGGCGCCATCCGCGTGGGCCGGAAGAAGCTCGACGTGAAAGCCACGCTGGCAACGGGCCTCGAACGCGAGCGCCTCTGGGAGATCGGGAAGACCGCGAACCCGATGTGGGCGAAGTACCAGAAGCGGACCGCACGGAAGCTGCCGGTGGTGATGTTGACGCCGGTTGAGTAGGGCCAGCGGCCTACATGGCGCATGCATCGGGAGCTGGAGGAGCGGGCTCGAGCAGCTGGTAGACTTCCGCAAGAATGGACAGCGCGATCGATTCCGCGCAGGCGGCGCCGATATCGAGCCCCATCGGGCCTTTGATCCGATCCAGTCCCTCAATGCCGTCGCGGGATAGGTCTTCGATCAGCCGGTCCCGGCGTGCCCGTGGACCGAGTACGCCGACATAGGAGATGCTACTGGGTGCGAGTTGCCTGAGATAGACGCGATCGGTGGCAAGGTGATGGCTCATGACAATCGCGGCAGAAAACTGAGAAAGGTCTGTCGTAGCACTGAGTTTTTCAGGTTCGATATGGAACGCATTCGGAAGCTCGCCGAAGCCTGCCTTCTCGAGATAGGCCTGGCGGTGATCCATGATCGTGATCGTCCAGCCAAGCTGATCGGCAATGTTGACGACCGGGATCGCATCGAGGCCGGCGCCCAACACCAGCAGCCTCGGCAGGGGAAGGAGCCGGGAGTACAGCACGGTCAGTTGTCCATCCGGCAGTGCGTGCGTGAGGAGGCGAGTATCGCCTTGGTGAACGGTTGCGAGACACTGCTCCATTAGCGTGGGCAGGTAGTGATCGAGCGCCTGCGGCTGAAGCAGAGGCTCACCATCGGCACCCATGATGAGCGTGGTGCCCGCCGGTAGTTTCTCATCGCCACTTTCGATGATGGTTGCGCAGGCCATCGGCGATCGATCTCGAAGGCAGCCTGCTAGAGTCTGATAGGGCTCATAATCGGATGCCGGATCCAGTCGCTGCAGCAGGACCTCGATGAGTCCGTTGCAGCCGATGCCGAGGCCCCATAGCTCGTCCGCATCATCGCGCATGTCATAGGTCACCCGTCTGGACTCTCCGCTGGCGATCACCTCGCCGGCACGCAGAGCTAAATCACCCTCGAGACATCCACCGCTGACGAGCCCCTGATAGTCGCCGTTGTCCGCGATCAGGATGCGATGACCTGCCTTGCTATAGGTGGAGCCTTCGGTGTGATAGACGGTCGCAAGCGCCAGCCGGCGTTGCTCACCGCGCCATTGATCGAATGCGTCGATGATTTGTCGGGTGCTCATGGTATCTGGCTGCCTGGGGGTCGTTTTCAGGCCGGATGATAGCCAGTCCATATACCACTGTCAGGCGATAGATGTTTTCGCTGACCCGACGTCCCCCTTGATGTTAATCAAGAGACATGGCGCAAACCGACCGCACGCAAGCCGCGTTGCCACTGACTGGAATCATCCTCGCGGCGGGCGCGTCAACACGCTTCGGCAGCCCCAAACAGCTGGCTGAAATCGAAGGCGAGACGATGATCGCCGGTGTCGTGCGCCGCGCGCTAGACCAGTGCACCTCAGGCGTCGTGGTCGTGGCGGGCGCGAACTTCGACCAGTGGGCGTCGGTGCTGGATGGCCTGCCAGTTCGGACCATTCGCAATGAGCGGTGGCAGGAAGGGATGGGTTCGTCGATCCGTAGTGGCATGGCGGGCGTCCCAGAAAGCAGCCTCGGAGTGTTGTTGATGCTGTGTGACCAGCCTGCTGTCACCGCCGCCGATCTGAGTCGCTTGATCTCGGTTTGGCGTAGTGCTCCTGAGCGTATTGCGGCAAGCCGGTATGCGAATAACCTGGGTGTGCCTGCAATTTTCCCTCGGCGTTACTGGCCGCAATTGCGGGAGCTGAAAGGCAAGGGCGGTGCAAAGCAGATTATCCGCAACGCGGAAGCGGTGTCCGCTGTGGACATGCCAAAGGCCGCTTTTGATATCGATACTCTGGAGCAGCTAGAACGACTGAAGTCGCAACGGTAGGTGTTTGGTTTTTCTCTTCCATTGTGGCATGCAGACTTCCATGAATCTCACCTTCACCGAGGAAGAAGAGGCGTTTCGGCGGGAGGTTCGCACCTGGATGCACGAGGCGATGCCCGAGGAGCTGCGGCGCGCCGCGCAACGAGCGGGCGGCCTGAATTTCGAGGAGTCCGTTCAATGGCACAAGATCCTCTACGCCAAGGGATGGATCGCACCCAACTGGCCGGAGGAGCTCGGAGGTCCGGGTTGGGACGCTACCAAGCGTTTCATCTTCAACGAGGAGTTGGAGATGGTCGGCGCCCTGCGGATATCCGTGCTGGGGCTCTCAATGGTCGGTCCGCTGATCATGCAGTTTGGGACCGACGCGCAGAAGGAGCGATTTCTTCCAAAGATCCTCGCGGGCGAGGAGTTTTGGTGTCAGGGCTACTCCGAGCCGAACGCGGGAAGTGACCTCGCGTCGCTGCGCATGACCGCCGAGGACGCGGGCGATCACTTCGTCCTCAACGGTCAAAAGACTTGGACTTCCTGGGCGCAGAACGCCGACTGGGCCTTCTGCCTCGTGCGAACCGACCCCACGGCCGAGAGACAGCAAAACGGAATCACGTTCTTGTTGGTCGACCTCAAGACTCCGGGGGTCGAGGTGAAGCCCATGTTGACACTCGGTCACTCCCCGGCCTTTTGCGACACGTTCTTCGATGACGTGAAGGTTCCGAAAGAAAACATGGTTGGCGGCCTCAACAAAGGTTGGACGGTGGCCAAGGCCCTGCTCGGTCATGAGCGGACGCTTCTCGCGCTGATCGGTCCGTCGCGACACGTTCTGTACACGCTGAAGAAAATCGCCGCGGACAAGGCCGTCGACGGGCGCCCGATGCTGGAAGACTCGAGATGGCGTGCCAAAATCGCGCGGCTCGAGATGAGGTTTCGGGCACACCTCATGGTGTGCTACCGCACGCTGGCCGCTCAACAGAAGGGCAAGAACCCGGGCCCCGAGGCTTCCATCATGAAGCTCGTCGGAACCAAGCTCATCCAGGAGCTCACCGAGCTTGCCATGGAAATCATGGGGGAGAGCTCTCTCACTTGGTACAACGAGGGCATCTGTCTGCCGATCGAGGAATCGATCGGGCCCTATTTTTGCTACGAGCGATCCGCCACGATCTACGGCGGCTCCAACGAGATTCAACGGAACGTCATCGCAAAGATGATCCTCCGGCTACCGAGCGGCCAAACGGCGAGAGCGA
>CAZHPJ010000179.1:0-6461 GCA_964534585.1 uncultured Sandaracinaceae bacterium
GGGACTTCACTTGGGGCGTGTCCGACCGCGGCGCTTCGGTCCGCATCCCGCTGGTAACCGACCTCGAGGGCAAGGGCTACCTCGAGGATCGCCGCCCCTGCGCCAATATCGACCCCTACACGGTGGCTCGCTTGATGGCAGAGGTCGCCGAGTAAGGCGGCTGCGCTTCGACGGAACGACGCCGCGTTCTCTAGAGCGTGGCGTTTTTCGTTAAATGGTCAGCACCGCCGCGCCTCGAATTCCGTCGTGCTGCAAGCGTTCGAGTGCGCGGTTGGCATCGGCGAGGGGAAACGTCTCGACATGCGTACGCACCGGAACCGCGGCAGCTTCCCTCAGAAATGCGTGCCCGTCCTCGCGGGTATTGTTGGCAACACTACACACGGCGCGCTCGCCATAGAGGAGCTCGTACGGAAGCTCGGGGATCGGGCTCATGTGGATCCCGCCGAGCACGAGAGTGCCGCCCTTGTCGAGGTGAGACAGGGCGGCGGGCACAATCTCACCGGCCGGCGCGAAGATGATGCCGGCGTCGAGCGGGACAGGAGGTTTGTCCGTCGTGCCGCCGGTCCAGACCGCGCCGAGCTCTTCAGCGAGCGCTTGGTGCTTGTCACGATCGCGCGTGCAGACGTAGACCTCGGCGCCACGCGCCCGGGCGATCTGGATGGCCACGTGTCCCGCCGCGCCGAAGCCGTAGAGACCGAGGCGCGCGCCCGACCAGTCCTCGATGCCAGTCTTCCTCAGACAGCGGTAACCAATGATGCCGGCGCAAAGGAGCGGTGCGGCTTGCAGGTCCGAAAAACGTTCGGGCAAAGGATAGGTAAAGCTCGCTGACGCGACGACGTACTCGGCAAAGCCGCCGTGCACGGTCCACCCCGTGAAGTCGGGAGAGTCGCATAGGTTCTCTCGTTCGCTCGCACAGAACGAGCAGCATCCGCAGGTGCGATGGAGCCAGGCAACACCAACACGATCACCCTCCTTCCGATCTTTCACGTCTGAGCCGAACGCTGCAATGGTACCGACGACTTGATGACCTGGGATGATAGGCGAACGCCGCACCTCGAGATCGCCCTCAACGACGTGCAGGTCGGTCCGACAGACGCCACACGCGCGTACTTTGATCAGGACCTCATCTGCCTCCGGCTCGGGAATGGGAACGTCTGCCAAGCGCAATGGATGCGTCTCGATGGGAGCGGGGGTGTCGAGGAGCATGGCTCGCATGCGACGAAACCATACCACTCACTGACACTGGTACTGGCGACAACAATTGCACTGAACGCCCGGTTCCTATATACGCCTAGACCATCATGGCGCGTGAGCTTCACCGAGCCTGGGATACCCCCAACGTCAGCAGAGCTAGCGGTATCTCGCTAAAGGATGGCGCCGGTCAGCTCGCAACGATCACCAAGCCGCGCGGATTGATTCAGAAGCTCGCGTACCGGACCGACGGACTCCTCGTCTCGCAGCTCGGAAAGCTCCAGCCGTCTGACCTGAAGGACCCTCCAGAGCTCGTCCAGGACCTTACGGCATTCGCTTCGAGCGACGACTACAGAACCTATCGCGGCAACCCTGGTGATCTATTCCCAGCGCCCGGGCGAATCGACGTCAGGAAGCGCTGGCTCGCGCCACATCGAGTCGGCTTTGCCGAGTGGAGCTGGCAGAGCGAGCACCCGTTGATCTTCAAGGACGTCCAACACGAGTATCGAAGCCATAGAGACAATCAAACAGGGTTGCTCCGGACGCTGAACCTTCGGATCAAGGGCAAGCCCATGGCAATCCTGGTGAACGGCTTTTCGTCGGGCCACCACCTCATGGAGCGGGTGGCTTGGCCTATTCGGGAGTTCAAACGCCAAGGGATCGGCGTGTCGTTGTTTGCGCTTCCGTTTCACGGGCCAAGGGGCCACGCGTTTCCACCGGAGTGGCCGCAGCAGGACACCGCGTTCACCATCGAAGGGTTTCGGCAGGCGATCTGGGATTTGCAGATCGCGATTCGCGCGATGCGCGAGGCCGGCGCGAGCCAGGTCGGTGTTGTCGGCATGAGCCTGGGCGGTTACACAGTAGCGTTGCTGGCAACGGTCACGTCGGACGTCGACTTCGTGCTGTCCTACGTTCCGATCGCCAGCGTCCCGGACGTCATGAACGACAACGATCTGGTCCCAGGCTCCGGCGAGATTCAACGAACGCTCTACGAGGGATACCGCGAGCAGCTCGTTCCAATCACGCCAGTCTGCCGCATGCCCATGGTCGAACCGCAGCGTGTCTCGATCATTTCAGGAGAGTTCGATCGCCTTGCTACCGTGAAACATGGCACGCGTCTCGCCGACCACTTCGGCACAGAGCTCGTGAAGTTCCCGGGCGGGCACATCGTTCAGTACCGGCGCGCACAAGCTTTTCGCGAGGCGCTGGAGGGCTTCCAAGACGCTGGTGTGCTGCCGAGTAGACGATGGACGATCTCCTGAAGGAGCACCTTTACCCCATCCTGTCCAGCCTGCTGGGGCTCCTAAGCAGATGCTGACGGCGATGGTGCGCCCTCAGTAAGACTTCGGAAGACCCAGGGAAGGCTGGGAAATGAAGTTGAGAATCATCTCGCGGCTGACGGGCGCGATGCGAAGTGTGCGCGCCATGCCCCAGAGCAACACGAGGCCGTATTCCTCCGACATGCCGTTCCCGCCGTGAACCTGAATCGCGGTGTCGATCGCGCGGGTCGCTGCCTCGCCGGCTGCGTACTTGGCCATGTTGGCGGCCTCGCCTGCCTCTTTGCCTTGATCGAAAAGCCACGCGGCTTTCATCGTCATCAGGCGTGCGAGCTCCACTTCGATCTTTGCCTGAGCGAGCGGATGGGCGATGCCCTGATGGGTGCCAATGGGCTTACCCCACACGGCCCGCTCGTTGGCGTAGCGGCTCACCTGGCCGATCGCATGAAGCGCCGCACCGTTGGCCAACGCTGCTCCGAGAATGCGCTCCGGGTTGAGGCCCACGAAGGGACCGAGGCGTCGCGCTCACCAATGCAGGACGGGGCAGCCTCCTCGCGGGGCAATTGCGCCCACTTCGATCTGGTGGCTTGATGTAGCCGTGGACACCCGACCGCCAACGGTGACCAACGAGCAGATCGCGGACATCCTCGAACAGGTCGCCGACCGCCTCGAAGCACAGCGCGCGAACATCTATCGAATCGACGCGTATCGAGCCGGAGCTGCTGTGGTTCGGAGCTACGAGACGAGCATTCAGGACCTGGCGCTTACCGAGGGACGCAAAGGCCTCGACGCGCTGCCCCAAATCGGCTCGAGCCTCTCCGCTTCGATCGAGGAAATCGCACACACGGGGCGCCTCCGTATGCTCGAGCGGCTCGACGGCACGCTGTCCTCGGTCGAGCTGCTCAAAACGGTTCCAGGGATCGGCGACGAGCTCGCCGAGCGCATCCACCAAGAGCTCGACATCGACACACTCGAAGCCCTGGAGGTCGCGGCGCACGATGGACGCCTCGATGCCGTTGCCGGCTTCGGCCCGCGCCGGCTGGAAGCGATACGCGACATCTTGGCGACGATGCTCACGCGCTCCTCACGCGGGAGAGCGCGCAGGTTCGAGGCGCTCCGACGGGCCGGCGCCCAGGTAGTGACGCCGGAGGCCGCAGAGGCAAGGCCGGATGTCCGCCTCCTGCTCGACATCGATCGACAGTACCGAGACAAAGTCGACGCGGACGAGCTCCCCCGAATCGCGCCGCAGCGGAACAATCCCACGGGCGCCGCCTGGCTCCCGATCCTGCACACCTATGAAGACGGTTGGCATTTCACCGTGCTGTTTTCCAACACCGACCGAGCCCACGAGCTAGGCCGCGTTCGCGACTGGGTGGTGGTCTACTTCGAACGCGACGGCCACGAGGGCCAATGCACCATCGTCACCGAATACCGAGGCCCTCTCGCAGGCAAGCGAGTGGTGCGCGGGCGCGAAGATGAAGTCGCGGCACTCTATACGGAGGGACCGAGCGATGAGTAGCTTTGTCTGGATGAAGTTCCTCGAATCTGCGCCCGAGCGTTACGACCGCGGTGTCGAGCTCTTGTCGGGAGGACGCGTCGCAGATGTCTACGAGCAAATCGCCGAATGCGTGGCATCACCTGGAAAACGCGTCCTCGACGTCGGCTGCGGCACCGGCGGAGTCTCACTCGCTTGTGCGGCACGGGGCGCTCGCGTGGTCGCGATCGATTCGAACGCCGGGATGCTCGACATCGCGCGCGCGAAGCCGGTGCCTGCTGATCGAGGCGGTGACGTCGAATGGGTCGAGCTGGGCCTGGCGGAAATCGAAGACCGATTCGACGAAGCGAGCTTCGACGCTATCGTCTTCTGCCTCGTGTTCAGTGAGCTGTCGCCCGACGAACAGGCCTATGCGCTCCACATCGCGCGCTCCCGGCTGGTGTCGCGCGGTTGTCTAATCATTGCCGACGAGACTCTGCCCTCATCAAAGCCCCAACGCCTGTGGTACCGGATGCGCCGGCTTCCTCTGAGCCTCGTCACCTACATGCTGACCCAAACCAGCACGCAACCCGTCGAGCACGTGACCGACCGTATTCGTCATGCGGGCTTTGGACGGGTTGAAGAAGCGCGCCTTTGGGGGGATACGTTTTTCGTCGCACGCGCCGTGCGTGAGGATGTGGAACGATGAAGCTGCGGCAGTTCCCACATTGGCTGCGAGACACGATGCTGCGGATGTTCCCGCATCGCGCGCCCACCGGGCTGGTCCGAGTCGGAAACCCGGGACGCGACTCCCCTGTGCTCGTCACGGGCAACTTCACGCTCACGATTCGACGA
Organism: uncultured Sandaracinaceae bacterium; assembly: GCA_964534585.1. GTDB lineage: Bacteria > Myxococcota_A > Polyangia > Polyangiales > Houyiibacteriaceae > SG8-38. The sequence continues at coordinate 4,798 of CAZHPJ010000179.1, forward strand.
TTGATCGACGTGCTGAATGATCACGATGCCTGGCTGCTGTGCGCAAACAGCAAAGGCATCAACGTTTGGTGCGCGGCCGGTGGTGGCCACCTCACCCATCATGACGTGATATCCGTCCTGCGAACGTCGCGAATCGGCGAGCAGGTCGATCATCGCGAGCTCGTATTGCCCCAGCTCTGCGCAACCGGCGTCGAGCATCGCAAGATCACCGAAATCACTGGCTGGTCCGCGCGCTGGGGCCCAGCACGCCTCGAAGACCTCCCGGGCTTTCTGGGACGACGGCGCCACGCGGTCAAAGCCGAGCGGTTTGTTCGCTTTCCGCTCTGGGAGCGCATGGAAATGGCCTTCATGTGGTCATGGCTCCTCATCGTGATCGCCACACTGGTCGCATGGGGAATCGGCAGCTGGGCAGTCGGCCTCGGCGCGGTCGCAGTTATCGTTTGTGTCGTGGGAGGGATATTCGCAGCATTGCCTTGGCTCATTGTCACGGGTCCAAGACGATGGCTTACTTTCGGCGCATTCGCCGTACTCGGTTTCGGGGTAGGCGCGGGCATCCTCGCCACTCTCGGATCTGCGACCTCAGCCCACCTATGGCTCACAGCGGGCGTTGCGATTATCGCGACAGCCGTGCTTTCCATCGACCTCGCCGGGACTACGCCCTGGTACGGCAGTTACATCAACACGTTTCACAACGAAGCGCACGTCGACCTCGTGGAAGCGCGTTGCACGGGCGCCGCCGACTGCGTGCAAGTTTGTCCTCGCGACGTCTTGGAGATGAACGGTCATCGCAGAAAAGTGGAGATCAAGCGACCCAACCAGTGCATCGAATGCGGAGCATGCATCGTGCAGTGCCCCGAGGATGCTTTGCGCTTCCGCTACGACGACGATCGCATCGTCGAGGCAGCAACGATTCGCCGCACCCGCATGAACATGGTGGGCCGCCGAACGGTCGAGCTTCCGGAACAATAGAGCCCTTTGATCCAGCGCAAAAAGGCGCTAACACCGCCTTGTCGACCGACGCGAGGATGGCGGAATTGGCAGACGCGCTGGATTTAGGTTCCAGTGTCCTTAGGACGTGCAGGTTCGAGTCCTGTTCCTCGCACTGAAGTGATGTCGGGAGGTTAGCTCGATCACCGATCGCGGGTACCTCGAAACCACTTTCAATCTGTCCCAAATTCTGTCCCGAAAGAACGGACTCGGCCGCGCGGCGGCGCGCATGAACGTACTGATTGGTAGTCGTCGCGTGACGATGTCCGAGCAGGTAGCCGACACCGAGAAGGTTCCCTGAACGCTCCGTGAGCTCGGTCGCAACGCTGTGCCGAAAGTCGTACGGCTTGACCTGCGACGCGCGGTCGGGCTCTAAACCGCCGGCAAGGGCCGCGGCGCGAAGCGGGTAACGCCAAGCAAACTTAGGGAAGATGATTCCCTCGGCAGGACAGACCTCGTCGAGCACTTCGCGTGCGCGCGCGGACAACGGCAGTTCGCGTGCATACCTGACCTTGTCCACCTCTGCCCGAATCCGCAGGAACTGGGATCCCGGCAGATAGTCGTCCGGAGAACGAAGTCGCTGAAGCGTTCCCGGCCGGAAGCCGGTTTCGCGCATGATCTCGAAATATGCCCGAAGGGGTTGCCCGTCGCCGCGGGCGCCGCTGGGGCCGCAGTCG